>JBAVGP010000085.1:0-22373 GCA_049684955.1 Erysipelotrichaceae bacterium | reverse complement strand
CCCTGCGGCTGCCGGGTTGAAGATATTCTGGCCGAATCCGCCGAAGAGCAGTTTCCCGAAGAAAATCGCGAAGAACGTGGCGAATCCCAAAGCGAAATAGGTGATCGTGATCGGGCACATCAAGGTCAGGATGATGGCCGTGACCCAAGGATAGGAACCCATCAGGAACGTACCGATGTTCTTCTTGACGAAGAAACACCAGGCCGCTTCGGTAAGCAATGCGACGGCGAGCGAGATGCCCATCAGAGCTAAAGCATGGATCCCATAAGCGCTGCCGTATTCAGTGAAATAATAGTAGAGAGCGAAAGCATAGATGACAAGCAACCCGAGGGTTAAGTCACGCATGATCCGGCCCGTGCTCAGTTTGTCACGGTAGTTCGGAGATACGCGGAAAGTGAATTTCATGTTCGTTCCCCCTTATTTCTTTCTCAGCTGAAGGATGCGCTTGGCACGGCGTACCCCTTCGGCGACATCGATCTTCGAAGGACAGACATACGTGCAAAGACCGCATTCGATGCATTGTTCGGCATGCAGTTTTTCAATCATATCGCCGTCTTTGGCTTCTTCGGCGTTGTTGATGCGGACCGGCAGGATTCCGGCCGGACACGTATCGTTGCAACGTCCGCAACGCAGACAGGCGACCAAATTGATTTTTTCGGGTTTCATGATAGTGATTGCGTTTCCGTACGGAGTGACGACGAACTGGTCGCTCGGGATGGTTTTACCCATCATCGGACCGCCGGCGATCAATAAGACTTCTTCGCCGACATAACCGCCGAGCTGCGCGACGATTTCACTCGTCTTCACGCCGACCGGTACACTGACATTGGCCGGATTCAAAATCCCCGTCCCGCTGACCGTGATCAGTTTTTCGGTGATCGGCATGCCGGTACGGATGGCTTTCGCGAACGCGATGGCCGTGGTGGCGTTATTGCAGATCGCACCGATCTCGGAAGGCAGACGATCATAACGTTTCTTCAGTAATTGCCAGACAAGCGTACGTTCCCAACCCATCGGGTAGACATCGGGGACTTCTTTGACTTGGATGTTGTCAATTCCGACGATGGCAGCGCGGACTTTGGCGATCAGTTCTTTTTTCGGCGATTTGATCGCGATCCAGGCTTCCTTGGCGGTGCTCAGTTTCAGCATCGCTTTGGTCCCCAGCACCAAATCATCGATATTGTCGGAGATCATACGGTAATCCGCGGTGATATACGGTTCGCATTCGACTGCGTTGATGATCAGTGTATTGATCCCTTTGGGATTCTTATACTTCATATAGGATGGGAATCCGGCGCCGCCGCATCCGACGATACCGGCGTTCATCATGAAATCGACCAACTCTTCACGGGTCGCTTTCTCATAATCGATCGGCTTGAACGGTTGTTCAGCCTCGTATTTTCCATCATTCTCAATCACTAAATGTTCAAACGTCTTCAAAACCGCATGCATGATCGTCTGTTTCCCGACGACGGTGCCCGATACCGAAGAGAAGAACGGGACGGTCATCCCGTCGACTCGACGCGCGATCAATGTACCGACCTTGACTTTATCACCCTCGTTGACGAGGACTTCGATATTCGTCGAAAACATGCTCATCAACGGAATATATACGAATTTCCCCGCATCAACGCGGACGATATCGCGATGATCCGTCAGATCTTTATGTCCGTCGAGATGCTTACGCATCGCTCCTATCCATAATGACATAGCTTCACCTTGCCTTTCCTACGTAATCTCAGCCAAAAACCACCTGGCTAAGTTCCTGAACCATTATAGCATATTATCTAAAAGCAAGTATATTGCTCAAGCTAAAAGTCGGATTTTTTCAGAATCTGTGATATAATGTTGCGCGGTGATAACATGCTAAAGAAAGCCCTTATATTTGTCTTGATTTTGTCCGTATTATCAGGTTGTAAGAAGACCGTGACCCTGACAAAGTACTCCGATCAGACCATCGAAGCAGGATTTGACACGATCATAACCTTGATTGGTTATACGAAGAGCAAATCCGAATTCGACGCTTATTTTGATACGGCCAAGAAGGAATTCACGAAATATAACGCTTTGTTCGACCGTTATAAAGATTATCCGGGATATATCAACATCAAGACGATCAACGACAACGCGGGCATCGCCCCGGTCGTCGTCGACCAGTCGATCATCGACATGCTTTTGTTGGCGAAGGAATGGTACGTCCCTTCCGGCAAGACCTTCAATATCACGATGGGCGCCGTCTTCGAAATCTGGCATAACTACCGGACCAACGGGATCGCCGACAATACCAACGGAATCGGCGGGAAAGTCCCGACGTTGGCGGAATTGAAAGCAGCTGATAAATTCTCGGGCTGGGACAAGATCCAGATCGACAATGTCGCGAAGACCGTATTCATCACGACCAAAGGTTCCAGCATCGACGTCGGCGGCATTGCCAAAGGTTACGCGACGGAACTGGTGTCCAAAACCCTTGAAAAAGACGGATTGACTTCCGGCATCGTCAATGCGGGCGGCAACGTCAAACTGATCGGGGCCAAACCTGACGGAGCGAAATGGGCGGTGGGCATCCAATCCCCCGATATGGCCGACAGCGCTTCGCTGGACACCTTATATGCGAGTACCTCCATGGCGGTCGTCACCTCGGGTGATTATCAACGTTATTATGAAGGTGTGGACGGCAAGATCTACCATCACATCATCGATCCCGCGACGCTCTTCCCGGCCAGACAATGCCGTGCGGTCACCTTGTTGGTTTCCGATTCAGGTCTGGCGGATACGTTGGCCAAACCGTTGTTCATCCTTCCTTATAAAGAAGCCTTGGCTTTTTTGGAGAAATTCAACGCGGATCATCCCGATGAATTCCTGGGTGCCGTATGGGTCTACGATCTAGGCAAGCAGCCGGCCGGTGTCAAGGGCACCGACGTAGGCAAGTTCACCTTGGTCCATTCGGAAAACATCAAACCTTACTCACGTCTGTTCACAAAGTAAATTAAAAAAGTACCGATGCGGATTTCCAAGCATCGGTACTTTTTTCGTTTATTTCTTGCCCAGCAGGCGGAACATGTTTTTCTTGTAGACTTCGACGCCGGGCTGGTTGAAGGGATTGACTCCCAGCAGATAGACCGACATCGCGCAAGCGATGAAGAAGAATTGCGCCATATAGCCGAATGTATACGCTGATGTATCCGGGACGGTGATGATCAGATTCGGCACATTGCCGGTATCGTGATGCGCTTCCAAGGTACCGAGACAGGCTTTCTTGTTGACTTCGTCCATCGTTTTTCCGGCCAGATAGTTCATGTGGTCCAGATCGTCGGCGTCGCTCGGGAAGACGATGTCAAGCATCGGTTTTTCGACCAAAAACAAGGTTTCGAACAGGCATTTCCCGCCGTCTTGGATGAATTGACCCATCGAATGTAAATCGGTCGAGAAATTGACGCTCGCCGGCAACAAGCCTTTGCTTTCCTTGCCTTCTGATTCGCCGAACAGTTGTTTCCACCATTCCGCCACCATCGACAATTGCGTTTCGTAAGTCACGAACATTTCGGCGGACTTACCTGTTTCTGCTTGGATTCTGCGGCACACCGCATATTGATAGGCAACATTGGACATAAGATCAGGGTTGTCGAAGTCTTTGGCGGCTTGTAGAGCACCGGCCATGAGGACATCGGTATCGATGCCCGCGACCGCGATCGGCAATAAGCCGACCGATGTCAGCACGGAATAACGTCCGCCGATATTATCGGGGATCGTCAAGGTGGCATAGCCTTCTTTGTCCGCGAATTCCTTCAACGTGCCGCGCGCTTTGTCGGTGGTCGCGATGATGCGCGTACGTGCTTCCGCTTTCCCGTATTTCTTCTCAAGGAACTGTTTCAGGATACGGAAAGCCATCGCGGTTTCGGTCGTCGTGCCGGATTTCGAGATGACGTTGACCATCACGCTCTTGTCTTTGATCTTCTCCAATAATTGCGCGACATAAGGTGCCGAGAAGGTATTCCCCATGAACAGGATCTCCACATCGCGTTTGGGGAAAATCCCTTGGATCATTTCGATCGCGGCGCGGGATCCGAGGTAGGAACCGCCGATTCCGCAGACGATGAAGACTTCGGCTTTGGCGCGGACATCCGCCGCCAGTTTTTTGACGAGGGCATATTCCTGCTTGTCATAAGTGGTCGGCCAATCACGCCATCCGAGGAAGTCGTTGCCTGCGCCGGTCTTGTTGACGAGCGTTTCGTGGATTTCAGCTACTTTGCCTTTGTATTGGGATAGATTGTCGCAATGGGCGTAGGTCATGTCGAATTTAATCATGCTTGATCTCCTTTTTCGTGCGCTCGATCCAGCCCGGAAGCTGCTTGGCCAATGAATCGAAGCCGATCTTTGTGTTGGGGATGCGGCTGGCGCTTCCCATATGTTTTCTCTCTTTTCGAAGCGAGGGCGGATTCAGTGCTTTCAGTGAAAGGCGCATCTGCCGGGTCTTCTCATCGATATCCAGAACCTTGACTTTGATCTTGTCGCCGACGTTGACAAATAAGGTCACGTCTCTGACAAACCCGTCCGAAAGTTCCGAAATATGGATCAAACCCGCGTTTTCCGCGTCGACCGATACGAAGGCTCCGTACGACTGGACGCCGGTCACAGTGCCTTCCACGATCTGTCCGATTTGATATTTCATCTGCATTTCCTCCGACGGTGATATTATAACATGGCGTATTTTTTTATGGTATAATGTTTCACGAGGTGAAGATATGTTAGGAAATATGTATCCATTCTGGGCTGCGATTATTGCTAGTCTTACAGCCCAAGGGTTGAAACCATTGATACTCTATCTTCAACTTGGTGAATGGAAGCCCTCGATGGCGACCGACAGCGGCGGTTTCCCGAGTTCCCATACATCCACCATGACAGCGCTATGTCTGGCGGTGGGGATTCAGGATAATTTCTCTTCGACATCCTTCGCGATCACCTTGATCTTCGGATTGATCGTCGCTTATGATGCCGCCAATGTAAGATACTATGCAGGACAAAACATTCAAATCACGCAGCAGCTGATCAAGGACATCCAGATCCTCACACAGACGAAACTGGACGATCCGATCTATCTGCTGAAAGTCAAAGAAGTGCTTGGACATAAATGGATCGAAGTCATCGGCGGGGTCGCGGTCGGATTGATCGTCGCCAGCCTGATGAGCTTCATGCGATGAGGTAACACATGGATCTAACATTTGAAGAACAAATCATCGACGTGCTCGAGAAAATCCGGCCTTACCTGCAAAGGGACGGCGGGGATGTGGAGTTCGTCCGCCTGGAAGAAAATGGACGGGTCGTCGTCCGGGTATTCGGAGCTTGTGTCGGATGCAGCGCCATCGACAGCACGATCAAACTCGGCGTCGAAGCCTTGCTGATGGACGAAGTCGTCGGCGTCAGCGAAGTCGTCGTTGAAGACTAAAACGCGGGAAACCGCGTTTTTTCATGTAAAAAGCGGGGAAACCCGCTTCTTACCACTTTTCTTTTGAAATGTGTCCGGCGATTTCCGCTTTGGACAGTTGATGTAACAGGGCTGCGTTGGCTTTCGCACGGGTGAAGATCTTTACGCATGACGGATCGAGATTATCGGCGATACCGGCATCCGCCAAGGCTTCCAATTTGGCGCAAAGTTTGATCAGTTCGGCATGCAAATCGTTGGTGAACCAGCTACGGACGATCTTTTCGGCGACTTCGGGGGAAACTTCAGCGAATTTCTCGCGCGGGGCTCCGCATTTCGGACAGTTGTCTTCCAATTGACCTTCTTCGAGAACCAAGCCGCAAACTCCACAACGATACAGTTTCTTCATGATACCCTCCTATTGTAGGCTATTGCCTTTGAATTGATTATAGCACAACCCCGATGTATGCGAGATATGTTCAATATCGCTCTATTCGATACATATTCCTGCTAATCCGTCAGATTTCAGGATATTTTATGTAATATCTTGTTGAATTTCAAATTTTAACGTATTTCCCGCTTTTAAATTATGTTTTTGTGAATATTTTTATAATTGTAGTGGACAAATCTGATTTTAAGAATAAAATGATGGGTATAGTTGGAGGAAATGTGAACTATGACAAAACACCCTTTCGATGATTTCGGCATTCATCTGTTCAGCGAGACGGTCATGCGTGACCGGCTTCCCAGCCCGATCTTCAAAAAATGGAAGACGGCTGTCGCCAAGGAAGATTCCCTGGACCGTCAAACCGCAGATGCCATCGCCCATGCGATGAAAATCTGGGCGATCGAACACGGCGCCACGCAATTCTCCCATTGGTTCCAACCGCTCAACGGCACAACGGCTGAAAAACATGACAGTTTTCTGGAAAAAGACGAATATGGCGATGCCTTCTCGCGTTTCTCCGGCAAAACCCTGATCAAAGGGGAAACCGACGGATCAAGTTTCCCATCCGGCGGATTACGCGCCACCTTCGAAGCCCGCGGCTATACCTACTGGGATATCACGTCCCCCGCGTTCATCCGCGGGACCGTCCTTTGCATCCCTACCATCTTCGTCTCCTATAACGGCGAACCACTGGATCAAAAAGCTCCCCTGCTGCGCGCGATCGACGTATTGAGCGTCGAAGCGACGCGTATCGCCAATGCGCTGGGCGAAAAGAATGTCAAACGCGTCACGATGCAGTGCGGATTGGAACAGGAGTATTTCCTGGTCGATCTGGAAGACTATCATAAACGTCCCGACTTGATCTTGACTGGCCGTACCTTGGTCGGCACCAAGCCGCCAAAAGGCCAGGAATTCGAAGATCATTACTTCGGATCGATCTCCGACCATGTCAAGGCGTTCATGGACGAACTCAATCTGGAATGCTGGAAACTGGGCATCTTCGCCAAAGTCGAGCATAACGAAGTCGCACCGGGACAATTCGAAATCTCGAGCATCTACACCGATGCCAACAAAGCGGTCGACCAGAACCATATCATGATGGACCTGCTGCGCAAAATCGCCAAGAAACACGGCATGGCTGCGTTGTTGCACGAAAAACCTTTCGCCGGCATCAACGGCTCTGGCAAACATAACAATTGGTCGCTGTCCACGGACGACGGTCAGAATCTGTTGGATCCGGGTGAAAAACCGGCCGAGAATATCCGTTTCCTCCTCTTCTGCACCGCGATCCTCAAAGCGATCGACCTCTATCCCGAACTGCTGCGCTTAGCAGCGTCCGGACCGGGCAACGACCACCGTTTAGGCGCCAACGAAGCGCCGCCGGCCGTCATCTCGGTCTTCATGGGTTCGGTCATCGAGGAAGTGCTGTTCAAGCTGGTCGACAAGGAACCGACGACAATCGCGAAAACCGCTTCGAAGTTCTCTTTAAGCAATCTGTCCTACCTGCCCAAAGACAATACCGACCGCAACCGCACCTCACCGTTCGCCTTCACCGGCAACAAGTTCGAATTCCGCATGTTGGGATCTTCCCTCTCGGCCGCGACGGCCAACACCGTCATCGCGACGATCTTGGCGGATGTATTGCGGGATATCGCCGATCGCCTGGATGCTTTCAAGTATGTCCAGGATATCCGCGACGAAGCGCTGAAAATCTGCGGGGAGATCATGAAAGATCATCACCGCATCCTCTTCTCGGGAGATGGTTATGCCGATTCATGGATCGACGAAGCCGAGCGCCGCGGTCTGCCGAACATCCATTCCTTCGTCGAATCGATCGACGCGCTGATCGCGGACAAAGCGATCGCGCTCTTCGAACGCAATAAGATCTATACCAAGGACGAGCTGCATGCGCGGGCTGAAATCCTGAACGAGCAATACATCAACACGATCAACGCGGAAGCCAAGACCTTGATCGAAATCGTCGAACGCATGATCTTGCCCGAAGCGCTCCATGAAATCGGAACGCTCGAAACCTTGAGCGGCAAGTCGAAGATGGTCACCCGCAAAGAAAAAGCGCTGCTCGGACTCTGCGACGACGCGGACGCCTTGGTCACCAAGCTGAAAGATGCGTTGGATAAAGCCAATGCGCATGCGGAAAAATCAGCCCGCGGATTAAGTTTGCTGAAAGATGTCACCCCGATGATGATGGAAGTCCGCACCGTGGTCGATACTCTCGAAAGCGAACTGCCTGCCAAGAGCTACCCGATCCCTTCCTATCTGAAAATGTTGTTCATGCTTGACTAAACAAAAGACCTCGGAATTTCCGGGGTCTTTTTACGTCATCACTTAAGTGCCAGTATTTCGGCTTTCTTGGCTTCATAGTCCGCGGAACGATAATCGCTCAGTTGGCTCTCGCGGAAATCATTCCCGAAAGCGCCGCGGCTGATCGTCAGGATCGGCGGGAACTGGATGCGTTTGAAGACCGAACGCGTCCATAATCCCATGAACCATTCCAGATCCTCGATGAAAGTTGCTGGATTGTCCAAACCGTAATGATAGAACCATTTAGCGACCGGAAGATCATGCCATTTCCCGCTGAGATACAAGTCCATCACATCGGTGACGGTGCGGGTCGGATATTCGATCATGAATTGGACGAGCCAATCATGGTAATACCATTTCATCGGATCCAACTGATGTTCCTTGAGTTCGGCGCTGGGCGGGACTTCCCATTTGATCTGATCATCGGGCAACAGCTGAGGAAGCAAACTTTCCGGGATGATGTTTCGTTGAAAGCGCTGATTGATCTCACGGGCGATATCGAAGAGCTGGACCTTCGTCAGATCACCCAGCGGACTGAACGCGCCGATCGCATCCCCGTATAAAGTCGTATAACCAAGCGCGAGTTCCACTTTGTTTCCATTATTGCAGATGACGCCGTTCTCGATCGCGGCGAACGTCGAAAGCAGATGTCCGCGCAGTCTTGCCTGCACGTTCTCCAGCACCATTCCTTGGACTTTATCGTCATATCCGAAGGCATCGGCCGTGCGTGATGTGGCTTGCACCAAGTCCTCGATCGTCCCTTCATGGATCGTGATACCCAGATCTTGGGCGAGTTTACGGGCGATCGAGATCGTCGCGGATTGATTGAATCGGCTGGCCATATTGTAGCCGACGACCCGCTCTTTACCGAGTGCCAAGGTCAGCAGCGCAGCGTTGATCGTGCTGTCCATGCCGCCGGAAAGTCCGATCACCCAGTTGAAACGGGCGCCCAGGATCTGCTTGTCGAATTCGGTGATGCCATGGATCAATGCTTCCAGTAATTTGGTCGGGGTCGGTCGGATCGTGCGCGTTTCACCCAGTTCGAAGACACAGAGTTCCTCTTCGAAGGAATCGTTGCAGGAGACCATCGGCTTCCCGTCGGTCCCGTAGCAGGTGCTGTCGCCGTCGAACATCAAGACATTCTTCCCCGTATTCTGCATGCCGCTGGCGTTCACGTAGATGAACGGCACCATCGATGCCCCTTGCAGCGCGACATGCTCGGCCATACGGCGCTCACGGCTCAGTTCTTTGCGTAAAGTCCAGGGCGAAGCGGAGATGTTAACGATGAAATCGACGCCCTGTTCGATATAGAGGGCACTCGGATCGATCGAATAATCCTTAGACCAGAGATCTTCGCAGACTTCAAGACCGATGCGATATATCCTTCCGTTCTTTTCGAACAGGAAGGGATTGATGAATTGCGTGATATTCCAAGCATTCAGACCGGCGATTTCGACGCCGCTCATGAAATAACGCGAATCGTCGAAGAAACGGTAATCCGGCATGCAGTGTTTGACATAGACGCCGTCTTTGAAGCCGTTTTCACGCGTGACGTAGTTTCCGTCATACGCAAACAATGCCGCATTGCAGCGGATCGGACGGCCGTCGCGGTTGATCTTCGCGGCGCCGAATTCGTCGACGACGATATTGCCCCAGATGATCCCGATGCCTTGGCTCCAGGATTTGATCAATTCGTTGGCATACGCCATCTCCCTGCGGAACGATGTCTGCAGCCATTTATCCAAGACGATATAGCCCGGCACGGACATTTCCGGGAAGATGATCAGATCAGCATGCTGGTTCTTGGCGTCCAAGATCATCTCATGCATCCGTTTCAGATTTTGCTGCGAACTGCCCGCTTTCACATTCAGCTGCGCCATCGCGATTTTCATGGTTGGATCGCCTCGTTTCTTCCCATCATCCAGGTATCGAAGGTCGTATAGCCCAGCGCATGATAGATTCTCCCCGCACTGGGATTATCGTAGAAGAGACAGGGCAGCCGACCGCTTTTCAGCAGTTCGTCGCTCAATGCCCATACGGCTTGTTTGGCATAGCCGCGGCCGCGGTGTTCGGGCAGGCAGAAGACGGAAGCGACCATCGCGGAAGAACCGGTCTCGACGGCGGTACTCGCGTAGGCGACGACATCTCCGTCGATTTCCAGCAGATAACCGTGGATTTTCCCTTCCTTGAAGCGCGAGCGGATGCGTTCCTCCCGCTCCTGTAGGGTCATGACCTCCATATTGAATTCATTGATCCGCATCAGCGATCGGGCAATTTTCGGCGCATCATCCGCCGACGCTTTACGGACATCCAGTGTTTCAGGCTGCGTCACCAAGGCGCTGCAGGCACAGAAAAACGTGGATCGCCATTTGATCGACGAGCCCAATATCTCGCTCACCAATTCATAATGCGATTTGACCGCGTTGACATTCTCGCATTTGGTCGCCGCCAGTAAAAGAACCAGATGTTGCGGGTCGAAACGGTTTGAAATCAGATAGAAAACGAAGTTACTGTGATATTTCAAATAGACGGCGAGATATTCCCCGTCGGCTTCTTCGATCCATGTGGTTTGGTAGTCGGTATGCAATCCGTTCTGTTCGATATCGCCGATGATGAACATGGCTCTTGCCGGATCCTCGCGCAATATCGTAAGCAATGGAAGCTTGTCTTCTTCTCTCGCCAATCGAAGCATATCCATCCCTCGCTTTATACGATAAGTATACCTTGCATGGTTTACCCTGTCTATAAAGCAAAAAAAGATGCCGCGTTGGCATCTTCTTGAAGATTCTTGATTTGTCGCTCCAGCTTCGTACGATCACGGCCGATCGTTCCATCGCTCACTCGATTTAGCTTTTCGACTTCCTTCTTGAACTTCCACAGCATCTATCTCAATGTCTTCCCTGCTTTGGGCATGTCCGATCACGGCCGATCGGTCCTCGCATCCAGCGATTAACCCCTTTTCTGCTAATCTACGAAAATCCTTACTTTGTCTCCGTTTTCGGAATCCACGGTCACAAGTTCGCCGACCGCGCCTTCATCGATCATTTGGATGATGGCTTCAAAGTCGATGCCCTTCAAGTCGATCGGATTCCCGTCGACCTTCATTTTCGAACCGATGTCGAATCCGACCTTCACCAGGGCCAAGGGGATATTGACGCGTACATTATCACCTTTTTCGCTGTTGACCAGGATACGGACCATCCGTTTGGTATTGTCCGAACGTACTTTGGGGAAGTTCCCCGCGGCCGGCGCCGATGTATCCATCGCGCTCAGCAATTTCAATCCTTCTTCGACCGATATGGTACCTTCTTTGACCATTTCTAAGATTTGTTCTTTCGAGTTCATGTGTTTTACCTACTTTCTCAATAGATCGAGCGCTTCGTCCACGCTGATTTCCTTATTCTTCAATTTCGCCAATATTTCGGCTTCATCGTCCTGCACCGGTTTGACCGGCGCGAATCCAAGTTTTGTGATGATCGCATCCAGATTCTTCTTGACGGTCGGATAAGAAACATTCAGTTCCTTCTCCATCTCCTTGATGTTGCCCTGCACCCGGATGAAGGTTTCCACGAAGTACAGCTCGTCCCGGTTGAGATAGCTGAATTTCGATAAGGTGAACTCACCTGAGATCTCCGTATGACACTGGTTGCACGAGAGTTTCGTGGCCAGCAGATTTGCGGAACATACCGGGCAAACGCCGATGACTTCTCTTTTCATGTGATGTACCTCCTACATGACCTCGATGAGGATATGCGCGTTATCGCCTTCCACTTCGACCAAGGTGAACGGTTCGTAATCCTGCAGAATCTTGAACACGTCCTTAACCGCATACACGATCAGTTCTTTGTTGTCGCGGATCCATTCACGGGTTTCGGGGTCCATGTCTTTGGCGAATCCGCTGCCCCAGAGCCCGAATCGGATGAATGTGATCGCCATGGTCTTGCCGACCGACGGCAGATGGATCTTGCGCTCCGGAGTATCGATATGAATCTTAATTCGTTTTGCCATATTCTCACCTCACACCCATAGAGTAAACTATCAAATTGATTATGTCAAGTATTTTATTAACTTTTTTAATATTTTTATAAGATAATCAATAAATAAAGAAAACCATCTAGTTCAGATGGTTTTTATCAGGGATCGGGAAGCCTTGCAGGAGTTCACGGAGCTCAAGGAAGGTCTTGGCATCCATGTCGCTGTGATAGGCGGAGAAACTTTCATCGGCGAAAAAGTCCAACGCGACGTAACTGCCTTTGATTTCCGGTTCGGTTTGGATCACCAGCACCGATCCGTCCAAAGGGACAAAACGGTGTTCGCCGATCTGCAGCGAGAGATCATCCATGATGATCGTTAAATCGCGGATGAGATAACGGCCGGACATATCGATCAAGGGACAATCGATCGCGGATAATTGTTGTTTCAATGCGGCCAATTCGGCCAGGTTGTTTTTATCGACACCTCCGATGAAGAGGATGTCGAAGGCGGATTCCGATGCGAATCCCAACAGGCGCTGACGCACTTGGCGGCAACGATAGGTATCACGCAGCAGATTCGCGTGGAAGTACAGGATGTTCATGTTCGTCTCCTTTACGCCAACATAATACAAGTTCCGCTTGGAAAAGGCAAAGGAAGCGCATAAAAAAAAGAGGTTGGGATCAACCTCTTGAACGGAAGAAACTGGGGATGTCGCTGATGTCGTCCACTTCGGGTTCGGTTTCCTTCTCCTTGGTGTCTTCAGCAAGTTTACGCGCATCCGCGATGGGACGGGTCGTAATGCTTTGACGCGGGAGATCGAAACCGGTCGCGATGACGGTGACGATGATGGCGTCGCCGATCTTGTCGTTGATGGCGACTCCGAAGATGATGTCGATATCCGAACCGGCGGCGTCGCGGATATATTCGACCGCGTCGTTGGCGTCGTAGATCGTGATGGCGTTGCCGCCGGTGATGTTCACGATGGCGTTGCGTGCGCCGCGGATCTGCGCTTCAAGCAAAGGCGAGGTGATGGCGCGTGCGGCGGCGTCCTGGGCTTTGTTTTCCCCCTGTGCCATGCCGATGCCGATAAGCGCGGTCCCTTGACCTTCCATGACCGTCCGGACATCCGCGAAATCAAGGTTGATCATCGCAGGTACGGCGATCAGATCGGTGATGGTCTGGACTCCTTGACGTAAGACATTGTCGGCTTCCTTGAACGCTTCGACGAACGGGATCCGCCCGATGACTTCAAGTAATTGGTTGTTTGAGACGATGATCAGCGAGTCGACATATTGACGAAGGTCTTCAAGACCCGCCAATGCCTGGTTCATCCGCTTCTTGCCTTCGAACCCGAACGGTTTCGTGACGATCCCGACGGTCAGGCAGCCGTGTTCCTTCGCGACTTTCGCGAATAACGGAGCAGCTCCGGTACCGGTGCCGCCGCCAAGTCCGGCGGTGATGAAAACCATGTCGGCGCCTTTGATGGCTTCACGGATCTCCCCTTCGCTCTCCATCGCGGATTTACGTCCGATTTCAGGATTCGCGCCGGCGCCCAGACCTTTGGTGGTCTCGCGTCCGAGAATGATCTTATTGTGGACCGGGGAAACATTGAGGACCTGGACATCCGTATTGGCTACATAGAAGTCCACTCCCAATAATCCCTCATCCACCATCCGGTTGATCGCGTTGCATCCTGCGCCGCCGACCCCGAAGACTTTTATTTTCGCTACCTGGCTGTATTGTTCACTCATCATGAGATCCTCCTGGTTACTTACGTGATTCGAATAGGATGCCCTTGAGCTTGCGCGTCAAGGTATCGTCGATGCCGCCGTCTTTCTTTCCGTTGACACCCGCATGGAACTCTTCCATGTTGATGCCGGGCAGAATGTTCTGGCGGTAGGCTAATTGGTCTTTCAAGACATAGAACAACCCGACCACGGCGCTCATCGCGGCTGTGCGCACGCCCAGGGTTTCGGGGATATAGACTTCGGTCGGTATCCCGATCGCTTTCTCAAGCAGTTTGTCGAAGCCGATGATTTCGGTCGCTTCACCGGTCAATACCAAGCTGGCGCTGCCGGCTTCCAAGATCGGTTCGCAGCACCGTTTGATGTCGCGCACCCATTCTTCCATCGGGGTCGTGATGGTCTTGATCAAGGCGCTTTCGCTGATGGTGGATGTCCGTCCTTCGTTGGCCCAGAGAAAGATCGGGCTCTCCGGATATTTTTCCAATCCCAAACGGCAATTATGATATAATAGGCGCTCGGCCACATCGATCGGCAAGCGGTATTCCTCGATGATCGCGGCGATCAGCACATCGCTTCCGCCCAACAGGATTTCCGACGAGATCAGGCGGCCTTTCGCGAAGAGTGTCAAGGTCGTGGTCTGTCGTTCGGCCCGCAGCAGGATGATGAAGTGCTCGGTGCTTTTCTCCATCAGCGAAGCTTCCTTGCTGACTGCGAATCCGTCCAGACTGACGTCCGTTATCTCCAAACCGGCTTTTTCGACGATCTGGGCATATTGGAAGGTCATATCCTTATCGGCGCAGATCAGGTCGATATCCACCCCCATCGAAGTGCATTCTTCACCGACCGGCAAGCGTCGGTATCCGATTCCGTTGATGGTGTATTTGGTGGCGATCGTATTGATCAGTTCGAGATTCTCCGGCATTTCCGTTTTCATGGCTTCGCGCATCGCGTTGCGTACATCGTTGTAAGTCGCCTTTTGGTCGACCGACACCTGCACGCGGCGGCTGAAACGGCGCATCCCCCATGATGGTAAAAGTAAAAGCACACGTTGGATCCGTGCACCCAGATTCGCAGATGCGTTGTTGACCGCCGACTTCAAAGCCGCCACGACGGCGTCTTGATCAACGATCGTAACCCCTTCGATACCGGAACATTTGACTTTTTCGACCTTGAGGATATTGAGCCGGGTATTGTGAAACTCCCCGATCAAAAGGCGGACTTCATGATCAGCCAATTCCAAGGCTACATAAATCTGCTGGTCGTTCACACTCACCCCTCCTCAATCTTGCCTATATCATACCATAGGCGAGAGCGTTTTAAAAAAGATTTTTTCCCCTTTTCACTTGCAAATATGAAGGGTTCATGATACACTTACGAAGCAAAATCCTGACGAAAGGAGGTCTTGAGTATGTCAAAAGTTTGTGCCATCACTGGTAAAACAGCTCAGTACGGAAATAAACGTTCCCACTCCCTGCAGGCTTCCCGTCGCCGCTGGAACGTGAACTTACAAAAGGTCAAAGTTGTCATCGACGGCAGACCTGTACGTATCCGTGTCTCAGCCCGTGCGCTAAAAACGCTTAAAGCTCAACAAGGCTAATAATTAATGGAGGCGACTCCATTTTTTATTTGTCTTTACTGCGGATGACCCAGATCTTTCCGCGATGCACGTCGATACGTGCTTTTTTTTCAATGAGTTGATTGCTTAAGCCGAGTGTGCTGTCAGGTGTCATGACCGCCTGGTTCAGCGGATACTTGAATCCATATAATGAAAGCAGGCTGTCTTCGATGGCGAAGACGGATAAATAAGGTTTATCGTCCGGTTCGATCGCATGTCTTCCTTCACTCAGCGTATAGATCTCGTTCTGCGGGTCCAGCAGGCGCAGGCAGGCATGCCGCTGCGCCAACTTAAGGTTGACCAGGGCATGATCGAAACGGCCGCCCAGCGCCCCCCAAAGCACGATCTCCTCATATCCCCGTTTCAAGGCTTCCTCGATCGCCGCTTCGGCGTCGCTGATATCCTTGATCGGATCCAAGCGTATGATTTCATCCGTGCAGGTGAGGATCAGTTCCATTTCAACAGTGTCGACCGAATCGAAATCGCCGATTGCGAAGGACATGACGATGCCTTTTTGCGCCAAAAGAAGGGCGCCGCGGTCGACGCCGATATAATGACCTTCGAGATGCGGCGGCAGTTCATCCTGCCATCCGCAGACCAATACGGCTTTTTTCACCATAAGCTTGCGACCGCCTGTTTGATGTCGTTCTTGAAGATGTAGCTGCCGGCGACCAGGACATCGGCACCGGCTTCCCGGCATGCCTTACCGGTCGTCGCGTTGATCCCGCCGTCCACTTCGATCAAAGTACGCAGTCCGCGGTGGTCGATCTCCATGCGGAGTTTTTGGATGCGCTCGATCGTTTCCGGCAGAAACGCCTGTCCGCCGAAACCCGGATTGACGCTCATGACCAGCACGAGATTACAGTCGTCCAGCACATCATAGAGGTCTTCGACCGGGGTCGACGGCCGCAGCGAGATGCCGGCGGTCTTGTTGCGTGCACGGATTGAACGTAATAATTCCCGTGCTTCCTGCTTGTCGTTGCAGGCTTCGATGTGGAAGGTGATGCCGTCGGCGCCTGCGTTCAGGAAGACTTCGCTGAACGTGAGCGGATCGTCGACCATCAGATGCACGTCCATGACGAGATTGGAAAGCTTGCATATGCCTTTCAAAAGATCCGGTCCGAAGGTCAGGTTGCGGACGAAATGCCCGTCCATGACATCGAAATGAAGCCATGCGGCCCCGCTGGAACGGACCTCCTCCAATTGGTTCTGCATATCGGAAAAATCCATCGATAATATCGAAGGTGCGATGATCATAGGTATTGAGTCTCCTTGGCCTCTTTGCTTATCTTGTAGATTTCAAGATAGTTCTTATATCGTGTCTGCGGTATCTTACCGTCCTGGACCGCCTGTTTGATCGCGCAGTCCGGTTCGTTCTCATGCCGGCAGTTGCGAAAACGGCATTCCCCCAGAAAGGGTTTGAATTCGACGATATGGTTTTCGATCAGGTCCGGATCAAGCTGGGTGAAATCCAGCGATGAAAAGCCGGGGGTATCGGCGATCCATCCCCCGCTCGCTTCATGCAGCTGGACATGCCGGGTCGTATGTTTGCCTCTTCCCAACGCTTTGGAGATCTCCTGGGTTTCCAGATCGAACTTCAGATCCAAGCGGTTGACCAGCGATGATTTCCCGACCCCGCTCTGCCCGGTCAGGACGCTGATCTTGCCTTCCAATACACTGAGCAGATCATCGATCGGACGGTCGCGCCCGACTTCGACGACTTGCGTGCCGCCGTCGCGGTATTCTTTCAGGATCGCGTAAAGCGGATCGTCGGTCGGGATCAGATCAAGTTTGGTGACGATCAGGACCGGTTCGATCTCCGCCGCCCGCACTAAAATGCATAGACGATCGACCAGCTGCGATGAGAATTCGGGCTTGATCGCGCTCATGACGACCAATGCCTGATCGACATTGGCGATCAGCGGACGCACGAGCGAATTCTTGCGCGGCAGCACCTCTTCGATGCCGACCTGCCCCTCATGTTGCTCATAGCGGACGAAATCACCGACGACAGGACTTTTCTTCAGCCGCAGCTTGCCCATCGCGACGGCTAAAAAGATGTCATGCTGCTCGTTCAGCAGCGTATACTGGTTCGAAACGATTTTTATAATGCGCGCTCTTGGCATCAGTTTGTCGCGTAGTACGATAGGGTGATCGTATTGGTTTCCCCCTGGATATAAAGACTTCCGACATTCGGGCTGACTTCGACGACCACATTGAAAGTCAATGCGGCATATTGTTCGGCGGTCATCCCGTCGGTCGATAGCTTATTCAAGGTCACTTTGGCGCCTAAGGTTTCTAGTTGGGTCTTCGCCGCGTTGATGTCCAGATTGATGATTTGCGGAATATAGATTTCGATCTCGGAGGCGACGATGAATTTGATTTCATATTGACGCTGGGGATCGAGTTTGGTTCCCGGAGTCTGCAGTTCCTGACGGATGATCGTTCCCGGTTTCAAGGTCGAACTCGGTTCGTTCTCGACCCGGATCGTCAGTTTGGCGCTTCCGAGCTGCGCACGGACGCTATCGATATTCTGGTTTGAATAATCGCCGACCACGAAATACATCCCTTCGGAAATCGTCAGGATGACCGTCGAACCTTTTTCGACCTGCGTCCCTGCCTGGGGCGAGATGGAAATGATCTGTCCTTCGGGGATATTGTCGGTCAAGGTATATTTGACGCTGGAAACGCTCAACATCAGATCGTTCAATTCCGCCGTCGCGTCGGTCAGCACTTTGCCGGTCACGCTGGGGATGGTCACAATGCGGCTGACCGGTTTGAACATCCCGCCCAAGACCATGACCATCGTGATGATGATGCCGGCCAGCAAGGTCAGCCCGATCCCGATGATGGTATAAGCAAGGCTGGGCCGTTTGCGCCGCTTGACTTCCGACATTTCCGGCAGCAGGATGGTGTCGCCGTTGGCTGTGTTCTCTTCGAAAACCAAGACGGGATCTTTCAGATGCTTCTCGTCGAGGCAATGTTTCAGATCCTCAAGCAGATCCTCGCAATTCAGATAACGGTTGGCTTTGCTTTTCACCGTCGCCTTGATCACGATGTTATCGATGGACTGCGGGATGGTGGCGTTGAATTCACGCACCGACGGGATATCCTCGCGCATATGCTTGATCGCGATTTGGACCGCCGCCTCGCCGGTATGCGGTACGTTGCCCGTCAATAATTCATAGAACACGATACCCAGCGAATAAATGTCGCTCTGCATGCTGGCGGCTTCACCGCGCGCCAACTCCGGCGCCAGATAATGGACGCTGCCCATGACGGTGTCCGTCGATGTCAATTGCACCGCATCCTTGGCGGTCGCGATCCCGAAATCGGTGATCTTGACCGTCCCGTCGTCCTTCACCAGGACATTCTGGGGTTTGATATCGCGGTGGATGATATTGTTTTTGTGCGCGACGATGACCGCCGACACGAGTTGTTCCATGATCGAAAGCGCTTCGTCCTTATCCATCGCGCCGCGCTGCTGGACCAGTTGTTTCAACGTACGTCCGCGCACGTATTCCATGACGATGAAGTGTTTCCCGTTTTCTTCCCCGACATCGTAGATTTCCACGATGTTCGGATGGCTCAGGGCGCTGGCCGCATTGGCTTCACGCTGGAAACGCAATAACGCGACCGGATCGCCCGAAAGATCGCCGCGCAGGATCTTGACCGCGACTTCACGGTTGAGCAGCGTATCGATCGCAAGGAAAACATCGGCCATCCCGCCCTCACCGAGCGGTTGGACCATCATATAGCGATTGCCTAACATTCCGATCATAGGCTTGCCCCCGCTTTCGCCAGGATGACCGTGATATTATCGTTGCCTCCGGCTTCATTGGCCGCATCGATCAGCTGATCGCAAAGGGTCGGCAGATCAGCCTCCGTGGTTAAGATCGATTTGATTTCTTCATCGCCCAACATCGCATGCAGACCGTCGCTGCTGATCAGCAATAAATCATAGGATTGTTTTATTTCCGCGACGTCGATGCGAATATCGCGCGAGATTCCCAACGCGTTGGTCAGGATATGGCGCTTGGGATGATTCTTCGATTCTTCTTCGCTGATCATGCCGCGCAGGACCATTTCGCTGACCAATGAATGGTCGAGCGTGATCTGCTGAAACAAGGAAGGTGAATAACCGTAGAGACGGCTGTCGCCGACATTGACGCTGAACAGATGATCGTGCTGTTCCAAAAGGCCGACCAAGGTCGTCCCCATTCCGTAATAGCCCGGATTGCGCAAGGAAGCCACATAGACCGCTTCGTTGGCGTAACCGACCGCATCATGCAGCCAGACTTTCGCGTCCGGTGCGTCGTCGATTGGATGCGCCGCGGTATATTCGATGATTTTCTCACAGGCCATCCGGCTGGCGACTTCGCCTGCCTTCGCTCCGCCCATCCCGTCGCAGACAAAAGCCAAGGTGCTTTTCCCGTCTTGTTGAACGATGAAAGCATCCTGATTCATTTTCCGTACTTTTCCGATATCGCTTTTACCTAGATAGATCATCCGCTTCTCCTCGCTGCACTTTCGCGCGTAATTGTCCGCAGGCGGCGTCGATGTCCGCCCCGTGTTCCTGCCGCAATGTGCATTTCACGCCGGCTTTGACCAAGCGGTCGTAGAACTGCATCGCATTGGGGAAACTTACGCTCTTGAATCCATGTTCGTCGACTTCGTTATAAGGGATCAGATTGACGTACGCGTTGAGTCCGCGGATCAATGCGGCAAGCTGGTGCACATGTTCTTCGCCGTCGTTGACGTCTTTCAGCAGGATATATTCGAAGGTGATGCGTCGATTGTTTAAATCGGCATATTCGTGGATGGCATCCATCAGTTCCTTCAACGGCCAAGCCCGATTGATCGGCATCAGTTTCGAGCGCAGTTCGTCGTTGGGGGCATGCAGGGAGATGGCCAGATTGTATTGGACATTCTCATGCGCGAAGCGACGGATCTTATCGACGATACCGCAGGTCGAAACGGTGATATGCCGCGCTCCGATCGCCAAGCCTTTATCGTGGTTGATCGTGTTCATGAAGTCGATCACATTCTCGTAATTGTCGAACGGTTCACCGGTGCCCATGATGACGACATGGCTGACCCGTTCCTGCTTTTCATCCAGCTCGCGCTGGATATAGAGGACCTGGGCGACCATCTCGCCCGACGTCAGATCACGTGTCTTCTTCAATAGTCCGCTGGCGCAGAACACGCAGCCCATATTGCAGCCGATCTGCGAGGAGACGCATACCGACTTCCCGTAATCGAAATGCATCAGTACGCTTTCCGCCAGACTTCCGTCCTGCATACGGAAAAGATACTTGATGGTGCCGTCCTTGGATACCATACGGCGCACCAAAGTGAGCGGATCGATGACATAATCATGCTTCAGTTTTTCCCGCATTTCAACGGAAAGATCGCTCATTTCGTCGAACGAATTCACCCGTTTTCTGTATAACCACTGGAAAAGCTGCTGGCTGCGGAATTTCTTCCATCCTTCTTCCAGCATCCTCTCCATCATTCCTTCATAGGTATAATCGTAGATAGTTTTCAATGTTTCACCTTTGTCTATTTTACCACATTACGTGTTTCTTTGCATTTTCGCCATGTAAAATCCGTCGGTTTCAAAGTCCTGCGGAAAGATCGTGCGCTCTTCGATCAATCGATAATCATCGTGGTTCGCAAGGAACTTCGCGACCTGCCTTTCACTCTCTTTTTGATTCAGCGTGCAGGTGGAATAAACCAGGATGCCGCCCTTTACGACCCAGTTGCCGGCTTCTTCCAACAGTTCGCCCTGCAAAATCTGCAGGCTGTCGAGGTCTTGCGGGGCGATGCGCGCTTTGATGTCGGGTTTACGGCGCAATACGCCTAAGCCTGAACAAGGGACATCCGCCAGCACGACATCGAATAAGTCTTCTCCATTCAAAACGGAATCGCAATGACGGCTGTCGCAGGCATGGCTCTTTACGATATTGATGTCCAGTTTCTCCATCCCTTCGTCGATCAGTTTGACGCGGTTGTCATGCAGGTCGAGCGCGATGATACTCCCTTCATTATGCATGAGCTGCGCCAGCCCGGAAGTCTTTGTCCCAGGTGCCGCGCATAGGTCGAGCACGCGCATGCCGGGTTTCGCATCCGTCAGTTGAAGCACGAGTTGGCTCGCTTCATCCTGCAGGGTGCCTTTCCCGCTCGCAAACCATTCGCTGTCGAGGAAATTCCCGGTATAGCGGATGGCGTCAGGCGCGATCGTGCCAAGCGTGCAATTTGGATCTGCGAGGAATTCTTCCTTCGTCGCAAGAAGGGTGTTGACCCGGACGCTGGTCAAAGTCGGTGTGATCAGACTTTTCGCGGCCGCGAACGCTTTTTCCTGTCCGTATTGGCTGACCCACATTCGCAGGATCCATTGCGGCAGGCTGGTGTTCAAGGCGACGGTCTCGATCTCGTCTTTGCCGACTAACGCAAGGTTGCCTTCATCGGCGATCTTGCGTAATACCGCGTTCACCAATCCGTTGATCGATCCGCGGTGTTCGCGCGAGAGATATTCCTGCGCTTCGTTAAGGATCGCATATGCCGGCACTTTATCCAAAAACATCAATTGATAGACCGCCATATCCAAAAGAGATGCGACCAGCGCATCCGGTTCTTTCTTGACATGTTTTTTCCAACGGTTCCTACAATAGATCTGATTCTGCAGCGTCCCGTAAACCAATTGCGTGACCAGGCTGCGGTCGATCGGTTTCACTTCGCTTAAGCGCTGCTTCAGGCTGAGATTCGCGTAAGCCTGTTCAGTGAGTACTTCATTCAATATATCGAGAGCCAAGCTGCGTGCGTTCATAGTTTCCTCATAGTAACGTG
>JBAVGP010000084.1:0-1529 GCA_049684955.1 Erysipelotrichaceae bacterium | reverse complement strand
GACTGTTTGAGTTTGGCACTGACGATACGGATGACATCGTCCCCGGCAGTGTGTCCGTACGTATCGTTGATTTCCTTGAAATGGTCGACATCCAACAGAATGATGGAAAACGCTCCATCGCCATTCGCATCTTTTTCACGCGATTCCATCGCTTTGGCGATATTCAGCCGTTCATAGAAATGACGTTGGTTGAAGAGTCCGGACAGATTATCGTGGATCGAGATTCCTTCCAATTTCAGATTCGCTTCCTGCAATTGCAGATTCATCGACTGAAGCGCCCGTTCGGCTTGTTTCAGCGGCGTGATATCGCGTGAAGTGCCCCAAGTCCCGATGATCCTCCCATCCAAATCATATAACGGATATTTGGAGGCGGAAAACCACACCGTGGTGCCGTCTTTCTTATCCCATTTTTCGATATTCCCGACGACCGGCTTCCCGGTGCGGATGATTTCCTGTTCCCCTTCATACGCGACACGCGCGAATTCAGCGGGGAAAAAATCGTAATCGTCTTTCCCGACCATGCCTTGGATGGTCTCGTTGAACTGGATGGCATGCGCTTTACTGTTAAGGATGAACTTCGACTGCAGATTCTTGAAATAGATGGTGTCTTCAGAATTCTCCATGATGGTCTTGATGACCAATCCTTCGGGCAGTGTCAGATTGTCGTTGATATCGTTTTCCCCCTTGATTTCGTTATCTTTTCCCATTCCATGCTCCTTTCATGAAAACTTCGTAGTCAATCAGCAATGTTTTTGATTCTCAAGACGCATGATTGCTTCGTCTTGGATTACGGCATAGTCATAATAGCATAAAAAATGCGTACATTGACGCATTTTTATCACTCGTTTTGATCTGTCCGTTAATCGGTATATTTCGCCATGGCGGTTTCCAGCCGGTCGAACGCTTCCGCCAGCAGATGTTTAGGGCAAGCGATGTTGATGCGGATGAATCCCAATCCTTCTTCGCCGAACCAGTGTCCATAATCCACGGCGATCTTGGCTTCTTCGATCAGGAAGCGGTCAAGGTCGGATAATGGGATATCAGCTTTGCGGAAATCGACCCACAAGAGATAGGTACCTTCCAGGTCGATGAGTTTCAAGGAAGGAAAACGATCCCGTACTGTCTCTTCAGCAAATGACTTGTTTGCGGCCAAGTACTCCATCAATTCGTCGACATAGTACGCGCATTGATCATAAGCCGCACACATTGCGACTTCGCCCATGCAGTTGATACTGCCGGTGCGGTTGATTTCCGCCTGGTGCCGGTAAGCTTCAAGCATCTCCTGATTCGGGATGATCGCAGCCGAGGTCTGAAAGCCAGCGAGATTAAAGGTCTTGCTGGGGGAGATCAACACCACGCTTTGATCACGGATTTCTTTCGGAAGATTGGTGAAGGTGATATGTTTGTGCGGTTTGAAGACGATGTCCGCATGGATTTCGTCGACCACTAACTTTACATTATTTCTTAGGCAGATCTCGCCCATTTTATGCAGTTCTTCATAGGTGAATACACGTCCGACCGGATTGTGC
>JBAVGP010000083.1:0-6172 GCA_049684955.1 Erysipelotrichaceae bacterium | reverse complement strand
CGCCCACGGCCATGCGCCGTTCAGATTATCGTAGTCCTTACAGTAATGGCAGAAATTCTCCGCCAATTCGCGCCGTACCATCGCTTCCTCCACGAACAGGGCGGCATTTTCGTGATGGCTCGCTT
Organism: Erysipelotrichaceae bacterium; assembly: GCA_049684955.1. GTDB lineage: Bacteria > Bacillota_I > Bacilli_A > Erysipelotrichales > Erysipelotrichaceae > GWE2-51-13. The sequence continues at coordinate 6,047 of JBAVGP010000083.1, read as the reverse complement.
CGACTTCGCGTATGACCTGCACCGGTGAAACCATACCGAAATGGAGATAGGCCGACAATATCGATTGACCGTGCGCTTCGTATTCATTGCGTAAAGCATAATTGGGTAATCCATCCTTGATGAATGTACGAAGCTGGCTGATTCCGGCATCTTCCCCCGGGATCAAGGAACTGCGACCAACGGCATTCCATTTCGGATATCGGCTTAAGATATCACGGTATTGCTTTTCATTGAAAATTTCATGATCATCGAATGACTGCGGATGGGCGGACAACGGCTTAGTTTCCGTTAGGTATTCCCGATATTTCGCCATGATTTTCGGTCTGAAAGTCCGGGCGGCATATTCAAGTTTGGGACTCGCGATCTCCACCGGTACCACACAGGAGGTGTTGAGGGTGAAAAACGGAATGTCCATCTGCACACAGAGGGCACGCACTTGATCCTGCGCCAGCATCAACGGCTTCAATACTTGATGTTCGCCGATGATCGCCCGTAAGGAATACTCCTTCATCAGGTTTTCAAAGTTATCTTTGGGATTTCCTTCCACAAGCATCAGTGGAATTGATAATCGCTGCAGTTTTTCTGCCATTTCCAGCAGACCGCGCAATAAAAAATCCATATTCCGTAGATTTGCATAAGGGAAATCCGGATACAGATTGAAAACGACGATCAAGTCATGATGGTTGGTAAGTGCGTAATCCTGTGCGAAACGCAAAGCGGGGTTCTCGTGTGTCCGGATCGCACGGCTGACCCAATAGATGACGGTTCCTTTGTCCATGCCCCGGTTCATTTCAGATACGGGAAGAATTTAACATCCTCCTCCAAAATATGGGTGATGATCGTCTCTTCCAGGATATGGATCGCATGTTGGGGATTCTCACCCAGTTCGTCATGTTCCGTGCGCAGCGATTTCAGCCACTTCAGCAGTTTCTTATGCGCGATTTTATGAGCATTCACATTCGGATAACCGATTTTCAGCATGAGATTCTCTTCATACTCGAAATGGGTGGTCAAATCGAAATAGAGCAGATCCAGAAAATCGAGCCCTTTCGAATGTTCTTCTTCGTTTAGGAAGGAAGAAAGGTTTTCGATCAGTTTACGGTGCTGGCGATCGATCTCCGGATGTCCGGATTCCCAATCGGACTTCCAATAGATCTTGGATTCATGCGATACCGATTCAATCTCGTTCATATCCGTGACGACGCGGTTGCGGCCTTGCTCCTTGGCGGTATACAATGCTTTATCCAATCGTTTATAGAGCCGTTCGAATGATTCAATGCCATCCCATTGGGCGACGCCGAAACTCGCGGTGATTCTTCCGTATTCCCCGTGATCCGTAAATTCCAGGATGCGGCAAAGTTTTTTCGCGACTTTATCCGCGATCGCTTCAGTGGTATAGGGAAGCAGGATCATGAACTCTTCACCGCCCCAGCGGCCCAGCATATCAGTCTCACGGATCGATTGTTTGACTGTCGCGGCCATCTTTTTCAGAACCAGATCCCCTGCGTCATGACCAAACTCGTCATTCACGTTCTTGAAGTGGTCGATATCGAACATGACCAGAGAAATCGGAAATCCGTAGCGATATCCGCGTGCCAACTCTTCGTTGATCCGCTGCTCCATGTGGCCGCGGTTTAGGATGTCGGTCAATGAGTCGACGGAAGCGAATTTCTTTACTTCGACCAAGGCTTCCTCAAGACTGTTCTGTTTGACATTGAGGTCCTTTTCAAATGTATCGATGATCCGTTGATTGATGTAGAACATCAGGATGATCACGATCAGCACGAATAACGTGGTCAGGGTTTCCAGCGCGTGCAGGACTCCGCCAGGGATGCCCGAAACAAGATTATTCACGGGGATATAGCGATACGTCAGGAAAAAGAACAAAAGCTGCAAACTTGAAAGAAGAGGAACGACGAACGATCTGCGCTTTTGAACGATCAAAATCGGTAAAAGTGCGAAAAGGATGAAGAAAAAGTGAGCACCGGAACGGTATCCGAGATAAAGACGCAGATTGATGAAGACCGGGATCGAAGCGCAAAGGATGAGCCAGATCGACGCGAAGGTATATTGTTGCTTCTCGTTCAACAGAAGTACAGGCAACAGTAAAAGGACCGCGATCAAGTTGATCCATATGACCGGTTTGAGGGCGACCGGGTCGATCACCATGAATACGACGGCGAATGTGAACAGACTGAGCGCTCCGCCGATCGTCGCGACATTCGTCATCAGAATCGCACGTTGATGTGAGCCGGTGAAGTTCCTTCGTATTCCGAAGTTTATTAGGTTGATGCTTAATTTTCTCATTTGGTGACCTCGAACTCGGAAAATAACTAAGGTTGAGTAATACGAGTATATTTTAACATGTTTTGTATATCAAAGCGAAAGACAAATAATGGTTGCGGATGATAATCGCCTTTCTGTATAAAAAAAAGAGAGTCTTCGGATATGAGAGGACTTCAGTACGGAAAATGCAAATGTATGAAAACGAATCGCTTACAAGGAGAATGGCGGTCTGTTTTCTATTCGCGATCGTCGATGTGCTCGACAAAATCCAAACTGACAAGGACACAAGCCTGCAGGGTCTCGATCTTGAATTCCTGCGCTCTTTTCAGCAGATTTTCGTCGACGGTACCGGGTTGCAGCCACAGGATCTTCATCCCGTAATTCCGCATCTCTTCCAGATAAAACAGGCCGACTTCGGGACGTACCACCGAGACGACCACATCCGGTTTGAAAGGAAGTTTATGGAGCGATGTATAGACTTCTTTGCCGGGCAGCTGCGAGTACATGGCATTCACGCCCGCCACCGTTTTTCCGCGTTTCAGCAAGCGATCATAGATGAGGTTCGCATAACCCTGCGGATTCTCGTTGAGTCCCAAAATCGCCCAACGTTTCATGGTGCGAAGCAATTCCTCGTTTCTCAACATGCCAATTCCTCCGTTTCTTATATTGTAAACCGAGCTTTGGATAAACGCAAATCCGACTTTCGGATTAATTAGTTTGACTTTCAAAATGGAATTGGTACAATAACCCTATTGGAAACAATGGAGGTATCTTCATGAGTAAAATCTGCATCGTTACCGACTCGGCGATCAGTATGAGCCCGGTCGAAGCCAAAGAACTCGGCGTTGTCGTCGCCCCTTTATCGGTCATGGTCAACGGCCGGGAATATAAAGACTACATCGATTTGGATGTTCCTCAACTCCATCAGTTTCTCCGTGAAAAAGCGGATATCAAGACATCACAGCCGAACTTGGGCCTCCTGCAGGAAATCATGACCGAACTGAAAGCCGCGAATTATGACGATATCATCGTCTTCCCGCTTTCACGCCATCTTTCGGGGACCTATCAAGCCTTCGTGCTCTCATCCTTGCAGAATGAAATGTCCAATGTGACGATCGTCGATACAGGGACGTTATGCGGACCCCAACGCTTCGTCGCGCTGAAAGCTGCTGAAATGGCTGCTGCCGGAAAATCGAAACAACAAATCCTGACTTTCGCCGAGAAAGTCTTCAACGATACGATTTCATTCGTCATCCCCGAAACATTGGACCAGCTGAAACGAAGCGGACGGATCTCTTCCGCCGCCGCGACATTATCCGCATTGTTTAAACTGAAAGTGGCGCTGATCCTCGAGAACCGCGGCACGTCGATCGAGAAATTCGAAACGGCACGCACCGACGGGAAAATCTACTCGCTGATCACCGATAAAATGGCTGACGTCGGATTCAATCCGAAAACGCATAAAGTCTACGTCCCGCATGCCGACGGACTGGAACTGGCAGAAAAATTCGTCGCCCATCTGGAAAAGGTTTTTCCGGGTGTCGAAGTCGAATATCTCGAATTACCCTCGGCCGTATCGGCGCATGCCGGGCTGAAAACCTATGCCGTCCAACTCGTGGTTAAGGCATAAAACCGTATATATTCATTCCCTAAACGCCCTTAAGGCGTTTTGTTTTGCATTCTTTCCCGCTTGGACATAGAATAGAAGAATAAGGATGGTAACCTCAATGAAAATCGCAGTAGTCACCGATAGCGGAAGCAATATCTATCATCAGGGGATTGAAATGGAAGGGTTATACAAACTCCCATTGCAGATCACCGACGGCGCCGAAACATTTCTCGAAGGTGAAACCATCACCATCGATCAGACGTATCAGTTGATCGCAGAAAAGAAAACACTCATGACTTCGCTGCCTCCGTTAGGTCGCATCGAAGAGCTTTTCGCAGAGCTCAAGGAACATTATGACGGAGTTTTCGCGGTGCCTATTTGTCCGGGATTGTCCGGTACCTTAGGAGCGATGCAAAGCGCCGCCATGACGGTCGGGATTCCGTTCGACTTCATCGACTGTTATTCAACCGCCAGCAACGAGCTTCATCTGGCGATCTGCGCCCGTAAGATGTTCGACGAAGGCAAGAGTGTCAAGCAAGTCCGTGAAATCCTGCAGGCCGCGGCGGAAGACAGCGTCACGTTCGTCATCGCCGATGATCTGCCGCATCTCGCACGCAACGGCAGGGTAACACCTTTGGCTGCCTCCATCGGAGGGTTGTTTAAAATCAAACCGGTCCTCATCGTCAACAAGCAGACGAACGGGAAAATCGATATGCACGAAAAAGTACGTACGATGCCGAAAGCCTTCGAATCGGTCATCACCTATTTCAAGAAGATGGGCGTCGATGAACATCATCTTGTCTGTGTCGCCCATGTTTGGGCTGAAGAACCGGCCAAAGTGTTCCTAGGCAGGATCAAAGAAGAATTCCCGAACACCGAAGTGTTCTTCGTCCCTCTGATTTCGACCGTCGGTGTCAACACGGGTTTGGGTTGCGTCGCCTGTCAGGCGATCCGCAAAGTCACGTGGTAAACACACGCATCATTTTATGAAACATACCCTGCAGAACGGAATCGCCTAAAGCACCGCGTCGGCAGGGTTTTTATTCAGGCAAGCTGACAGCTTGGTTACCGATTCGGGATTCCTGAAACATTATTAGCAAATCGGATGAATAACGATGAAATCGAGGACACATGCATGAGCAGTATGAAAAATGAAGCCCGACTTCCAAAACAAGTCGATGTGCTCGTCGTCGGATCCGGGTTCGCCGGATTGGCCGCAGCCATCGAAGCATCATTGAAAGGCGGACAAGTCATCGTTTTGGAGAAAATGAAAGCGATCGGTGGGAACTCGATCCTGAGCGATGGCGGGATCGCGGCTCCGGATACCGAAGAACAGCGTAATGCCGGAATCGTCGATTCTGCTGACCTGATGTTTGATGACATGATGAAATCAGGTGAGGGCCGCAATGACCCGAAGATCGTAAGGACAATCTGTGAACATGCTGCCGAGGCATATGCGTGGTCCAAGGACGTATTGAATGTTCCTTATATGAAACGCGTGGAGATATTCGGCGGTCATCAGGTTCCGCGCTGTTACACCCCATTGTCGATTTCCGGCCGGACGATGATGCTGCAGATGAAAGCGAAACTTGAAGAATTGAGAACTCCGATTTACCTAGGTGTATCCGTCGACTCGTTCATTTTTAGTGACGATCACAGTATCATCGGGGTCAACGTGAATCGTAATTTCAGTTTCAACCAAGAAGTTGTGAAAGAAACAGAAGAAATCTTCGCTTCGAAAGCGATCATCATCGCAGGCGGCGGTTTCGCCGCGGATCACGCCTTTCGAGTGAAATGCGGCGTACAATATGACACTTCGCTTCAAACCACCAATAAAATCTCCGCAACTTCAGGGCTCCTGCAAGAATGTATGGCGATCGATGCCACAACGGTGAATCTGGACTTGCTGCAATGCATCCCGTGGACAACTCCTGATGAAGCAGGATACGGGGTCGGAGGACGCTTTGGTGACTATGTGGTTTCTTCCAGCGGCATCTTGGTGAACCCAAGAACAGGGGAACGATTTGTCGATGAACTCGGGAATCGAAAGAACGTGACGGAAAAGATCATCGAAACCGGTGGCTGGGTCGTCGGAATCGTCGATGCGATGACTGTAAATGCGCTGGAATGGGATATCGGAACTGCCCTTAAG
>JBAVGP010000082.1:0-11887 GCA_049684955.1 Erysipelotrichaceae bacterium | reverse complement strand
GTATTGCGCGATCAATAAGTTGGCTTTGTCGGCGAAGATCGTCTGGATCGAACCCAGATACGAACTCAATTTCGCCGTCGATACCATATCGAGGTCGACTTTCATGATGTTGACGAAGCTGTCCCCGGATTTCCCCGGCAGCGCGAAGGCGGTTTTGGTGGCGATGGATGAAATGATCGTGCCATCAACGGTTTCTTTGACGATCGGGTCGTTGATCGTCTCTTTGCCGTCCTGGGCGTAGAGGATGATGTTGTATTGGTTACTGATCAGCATCAGTTCATTGTCGGTCAATCTTGCCGAATAGAACGCGCCGGTCATTTCATAGTTCTTCAGTAATACGGGTTTCGCCGGGTCGGATACATCATACACCGCGGCATAGGCGTCTTGATAGCCGATCCAGAACGGGCGGCCGATCATCGCGTCTTTCATCATCGGATAGACATTCCCGTTGTACTGCGAGATCGAACCGAGCACGACGAGTTTGTCTTTATAGAGGAATACTTCGGAAGGATGGTAGAATTTCGTGTCTTTGTCGGTATAGATGTGTTCGACCTTTCCGACGACTTTCAAGGTTCCGACATCGATGATGCGGACGACTTCGTTGGAGATGTGGATGATGAGTTTCCCGTCGGTCTTGACGATATCCCCTTCATCGACTCCTTCGATTTGCGTGTTGGTGCTTGAATAATTGGTTTGGCCTGACATCGTTTCCTTCGATGCGTCAGTCGCCGGTCGATTATAACCGCTGTAACGCGAAGAAATCAATTTTTTGATCATGGCGCGGTCGGTGATCAAAACCAGATCCCCGGAAGTGGTTTTCTGGTACCAAGACGAACAGGCACTGAGGGTCGATAACCCGATGATCAGGACAATCAGGAATGCGAATAGTTTTTTCATAGTTTCCTCGCTTTTGATCCGCGTGGATCGGTATCTACGTTGCGACTTCCCTTATCTACCTTGGTTATAGCATATGCGAGGTTAATTCTGGGTTAATTTCAGCACGGAAACTTGTTATTTCATGGCATTGCGTGCTATCTTTGACTTATTCGAGGTGAAACCATGAACGAAACGATGGAAGGACTCTTCGCACGTAAATCCGTGCGCGTATTTACCCCTCAGCTGATTGATCAGACGACCAAAAACCTGATCCTGGATGCGGCGATCCAAGCCCCGACCGCCGGCAATCTGCATCTCTATACAATCCTGGATATCACCGACCCGAATCTGAAAGCACGTTTGGCGGAAACCTGTGACCACCAGCCGTTCATCGCGACCGCGCCGATGGTGCTGATCTTTTGCGCCGATGCGCAGCGTCTGTTCGACGGTTTCAGCCGCTTGAAGGATGTGGAAGTCCGTCGGCCGGGTCCCGGCGATCTTTTGTTGGCACTGAGCGACGCCTTGATCGCCGCCCAGAACGCCGTCGTAGCCGCCCATTCGCTGGGCATCGGTTCATGCTATATCGGCGATATCATCGAAAATTGCGAGGAACACCGCAGACTGTTGAACTTGCCGGACTATGTCGTCCCCATCGGTATGCTGGTATTCGGATATCCCGTCCCCCAGCAACTAAGTCGCAAAAAACCGACCCGATATCGTCGTGAAAACATGGTGCGCGAGAACACCTATCATGCGTATTCGGATGAAGAACTCCGATCGATGTTTAAAACGCAGACCAAAGATGCCGGATTGCCTGAGGTCGACTTCGATACTGTGCTGAAATCGATCTATACCCGCAAATTTACGAGCGATTTCGCACTGGAGATGGACCGCAGCGCATCAGCCTGGATCAGCCCTTTCCTGAAAAAGTAACGAGATAATGAAAAATGCCGGAAATCCGGCATTTACTTACTCATCAGGATCATCATCATCCCCGCGAACCAACTGAAGAAGTTCGCCACGATCGCATAGGCGACATATCTCATTTTGGAGCCATGTTCCAGTTTGACACGGTATATCAGCGCTTCCGCGATCAAGATGACCGGTTCGATCAGCAATAATACAATCAATGCGCTGAACATTCCATATTTGAACAGATAGGATCCGACGATCGCCGTCATGAAGAGTTGGGTGACGAAATTGACGATCAAGATCGTTATCAGATTCTTGCGCGTCCACAACCGATACAAAAACAGCACCAAGCCTTCGATCAGCAAGGTCGGGATGAAAGTCGAAAAGAATTGCAGGAGATACGCATATGCGACATTGGGCATAATGAGTTTCTGCGCTTGCATATCATAGGTGATCGTTGTCTGAAACAAATAGGTATGGATTGTTTCGCTGACCTTCACCGCTCCGCTCTTGGTCACGACGATGATTTTGAATATCGTCGGTACGCCCATGTAATTGAAATGATGGATCCTCGTTTCACCGTCAGCGGTACCGGTCAATTTCGCCCACAAAGGCGTGGTCGTCCCGTCGACCAATGCTGGAAACCAACCGTCGAACTCTTTCGACTTCAATAATCCAAGCATTGATGGATCCAGACTAGCCCGGTCGTCCCCCAGATTGTCATAGGTCCCGCGGTTTTGAATCAAAAGATCGAGATAATACGGTTCATCCGGAGCATTTTTGACGATGATCGTGAGCGATGGTTTGGGACCCATATCCGCATGGACAGGAAACACAAACGCGAAAAAAACGAAAAGGAAGCAGACGAGTGTCAGGAAACGCAAGGGTTTCATCAAGATACCTCGTGGAAACCCAGATCTAGCAGGATGTTGCCGGCGCTTTGGACGATCGAATCTTCACTGCCCCAATCGAAACTCAAAAACGCGCCTTGTCCCCCGCCCGAACCGATGACATCAACTTTGATTCCGTCGTTGAACGGATAGATCAGGATGCTTACACTGACGCGGTTCTTGACGCGCATGAAATACTTCTCGAAGACCAGCAGGATCGTATCGCCGGCTGTGTTGCGCGCTTCGTCGACCCATTCGCAGCTGATCCCCGACTTTGGAAACCGCTCATTCAATTCTTGTGCCAATGCTTCGGCATTCCCTTGCCCCACAAATGTCAGTTTTGCCATGGTTTTACCTCTTTCCTTTAGGATACCAGTTTCTCTTTCCATTTCAACAAGAAAAAAGAAATGATGAATTTTTTCACACATCGCTTTCCGTTTCCCCTTTCCTATCGTAAAATAGAAACAGATAGAAACGGGGCATACCATGGAAATCCAATTTTCGAAACGCAGCGCTAACGTAAAAAAATCATTCATACGCGAAATCTTCAAGGTTCTCGACCAGCCGGACATGATTTCCTTATCCGGTGGCTTCCCGAATCCGAACTCTTTCCCGGTCAAGGAAATCGCCGAAGCCAGCAGGAAAGTGTTGGCGGAAGACGGCAAGGTCGTTTTGCAATATGCTTCCACCGAAGGCTATGTACCGCTGCGCAAATATATCAGCGCGCGCTATAAGAAACGTTTCGGATTAGAGGTCCCGTTTGAACAGATTCTGATCACCAACGGATCCCAGCAGGCATTGGATCTGCTCGGCAAGATCCTGATCGATGAAGGCGACGACGTGATCGTCGAATATCCTTCTTATCTGGGCGCTTTGCAGTCGATGACCTTCTATCAGCCGCATTTCCATGAAGTGCAGTTGAAGGAAGACGGGGTCGACCTGGTCATGTTGGAAGAAATCCTGAAGAACCATAAACCGCGTTTCTTCTATACCGTACCGAATTTCCAGAATCCGACCGGCTTGACCTATTCGCCTGTCAACCGTAAAGCCGTTGCGGATCTCATCAACAAATATCAGACTTTATTGGTGGAGGACGATCCGTACAGCGAGCTGCGCTTCTATGGCGATGATACCCTACCGATCAAGGTTTATCTGGGCGAACGCGGGATCCTGTTGGGTTCTTTCTCGAAGATCGTCTCACCGGGCATGCGCTTAGGCTGGGTGGTCGCTTCACCTGAAATCATGGATAAACTGATCACCGCGAAACAGGCGACCGACCTGCATACCAATTTCTTTGCGCAGCGCGTCATCTATCAGTACCTTGCGGATAACGATTTGGATGCGCATGTCGCGACGATCAAGACGATGTACCGTAAACAGCGCGACTGCATGGTCACGATGATCGACCGCTACTTTCCCGAAGGCGTCACGACGACAAAACCGGAAGGCGGCATGTTCATGTGGGTGACTTTGCCTGAAGGAATCTCCTCGATGAAACTGATCGATAAAGCTATCGCGGCGAAGACCGTCTTCGTACCGGGTGACCCCTTCTATGTCAATACGACGGACGCCAACACGATGCGGCTGAACTACACCAACTGTAACGAAGCGGAGATCGAAGAAGCCATCAAACGTTTGGGAAAAGTCATTCAGGAAGCCATCGACCAACAAAAATAGACTCTGCGGATTTCGCAGAGTCTTTTATCGGATTTGTCCGTTACCGTGAATCTTGTATTTCGTGGACGTCAGTTCTTTTAAGCCCATCGGTCCGCGGGCATGGAGTTTCTGCGTGCTGATGCCGATCTCCGCCCCGAAGCCGAATTCGAATCCGTCGGTGAAGCGGGTCGATGCGTTGACATAGACGGCCGCGGCGTCGACTTCGTTCAGGAACTTCTCACCGGCTTCACTGTCGCGGGTGACGATCGTTTCGGAATGCTTCGTCCCGTATTTTCGGATATGCATGATGGCTTCGTCGATGTCGTCGACGACTTTGACCGACAGGATCAGATCGAGATACTCTTCGCCCCAGTCGTCCTCATCGGCAGCTTTGATCTGAGGCAGGATCTTCCGTGTCCGTTCGCATCCGCGCAGTTCGACTTTCTTCTCGTGCAAGGCGCGATAAGCCAAGGGAAGGAATTCATCCGCGATGCTTTGGTCTACCAACAAGCTTTCGGCGGCATTGCATACGCCCGGCCGATTGGTTTTTGCGTTCACCAAGATATCGACCGCCATCTTCAGATCAGCGCTCTTTTCCACATAGACATGGCAGTTCCCGACCCCTGTCTCGATGACCGGGACGGTGGCGGTCTCGACCACCGCTTTGATGAGGCCGGCTCCCCCGCGCGGGATCAGGACATCGAAATATGCGTTGGCGCGCATCATTTCGGCGGCGACGCTGCGATCGGGATTCTCAATCAGCTGGATCGCATGCGGGGTGAATCCGATTGCGGACAGGCTCTGTTCGACGACTTTAATCAACGCTTTATTGGTCGTGAGGGCTTCGCGTCCGCCGCGCAGGATGACCGCGTTGCCGGCTTTGAGGCAAAGTCCCGCGGCATCGATCGTGACGTTGGGGCGGGCTTCATAGATGATTCCGATGACGCCCAAGGGTACGCGTACCTGTTCGATATGCAGACCGTTGGGACGGTCGAACGAAGCGATGCTTTCGCCGATCGGGTCAGGTAACAGAATGATCTCTTTTAATCCTTCCGCCATCTCTTGGATGCGTTTCTTGTTCAGCAGCAATCGGTCGAACATCGCGCCTTTGATGCCCTTCTGGGTCGCGTTATCCAAATCGATCGCGTTGGCGTTCAATATCGTTTCGGTATGTAATATCAGCGCGTCCGCGATCGCGGCGAGTGCTTTATTTTTTGTGGCTGTATCGCACAAGGCTAAGCGGACGGACGCTTCTTTCGCGTACGTCCCTTTCAGGGTGATTTCGCTCATGGCAGCACCTTCTTCGCCTCAAACAGGGTTCCGACGTTTTCACCGGTCAGGATTTCATGGAGGATGCGCGGGTCTTTCCCGGTCGCCAGCACCATCGGTACACCAGCCTGGTTGGCGATCTTCGCGGCGTGAAGTTTGGTGATCATGCCGCCGGTTCCGCGGTTGGAACCAACACCGCCGGCTTTCGCCTCGACTTCCGGCGTCACTTCATTGACGACTTCGATGCGTTTGGCGTTGGCATCGCGGCGCGGATCGGCTTCGTAGAACCCATCGATATCCGACAGGATGATCAGCAGATCGGCCTGCAGGATCTTCGCGACGATGGCGGACAAGGTATCGTTGTCGCCGAAAACCCGGTTCTCACCGGATTCGATCTCGTCCGTCGCCACCGAATCGTTCTCGTTGACGATCGGCAGGATGCCTTTCTCCAATAGACATTCGAAGGTGTTGATGACATTGGTACGGGTGTGCGTCTCTTCGACGACATCCCTTGTCAGCAGGATCTGCCCGACGATATGTCCGTATTCGCCGAAAAGTTTACTGTAGAGATGCATCAGTTCGCATTGTCCGACTGCCGCGACGGCTTGTTTTTCACGCACCGTGGCAGGCCGTGCGGACATCTTCAGTTTCCCGATGCCGACGCCGATCGCCCCCGAACTGACGAGCACGACTTCCTTGCCCTGGTTCATCAGATCACAGATCACCTGCGCCAGTTTGTCCATCCGCGTGAGATTGATTTTACCCGTATCGTAGGTCAGGGTCGAGGTTCCGACCTTGATGACGATGCGTTTGCATTCAGTATAGGTCTTGCGCATAGAGTTCTCCTTTTTTTTTGAATTATACACTACATTATGTCCTTCGTCTGCATTTCTTGACACATCGCATAAGGATACTAAAAAAAATTCCCGAAGAACATCTCCTCGGGAAGAAAGCTAGGCACCTAGTTCGTTTTGGTAACTGATCAGACTGACCGAATCGACGCCCAGGATCTTCTTCAGGACATCGATCTTGTGTTCGGTTTTGTCTTTGATCTCGATATCGAAAGTCAATTCGATCTTATTGGAAACCAAGGTCTTGCTTCTGAGTTTATGCTTCGGTAAGGTCTTCAAGGCGGCATAGACGGCATCGCTGACCGCCGCGTCGTATTTCACGATCAACAGGTAGCGGGAGACCGAATTGCCTTCGAACATGTGGCTGAGGATGAACAGGAAGCCGACCGTCAGCGAACTGATGATCGCGATCAGATAGAGCCCGATCCCGGCCATGATGCCGGCCATGATCGCCCAGAAAATGAAACCGGTGTCCATCGGATCTTTGACGGCGGTACGGAAACGGACGATCGACAGAGCACCGACCATCCCTAACGAAAGAGCAAGATTGCTGGCGATCGTGCGGACGATCAAGGTCGTGACCATCGCCAATAAAATCAGCAATAAGCTGAAGGATTTCGAGTAGATGACGCCGGAATACGTGCGGCGGTAAACGTAGATGATGAAGACCGCGATGAGGAAGGCGGTGAACAGCGAGAAGAGGATGCCTTGCAGGGAGATCGTCCCCGTGAATTCCCCGGCGATGCTTTTTTGAATCAGGTCGATGATGCTCATGGTCTTGCTCCTTTATTGCACGCTGCGGCACAGTGTGAACTTCGATAAGGCTTGGCGGATCATCGGGGTTGAATTCAACACACCGACGATCGTGGCTGGCAGGATATCGTCATATTTGATCTCGATGACAGATTCGAAGTCTTCCATCATCGGGATGCCCGCATAGGTCGCTTCGAAGAAATCGTGGTCGTAGCCTCTGGAATGAATCCCTTCGTCGAAGGTGACGCGCACATCGAGACTCTCCATCACGAAGGCGGTGCGACGGTAATCGACGATGACCGAAGGCACCAGATGACGGGTCTTCATCTCGATCAGGAAGTCCTTGAGGACATCCTCGCCGGCGATATCCGCCATTTCGATATCCCCCGCAATGAAGCGTTTGGCACTCGGGACATCGATCCGCGCAATTCTTTTTTTTGTCAGCTGGTCATATTTCTCTTTGCATTCGAGCCGTACGAAATCCGTATTGTGGTTATAGTAGCGGATGCGGAATTTCCTGCGCGTCTGCACTCCGTCGAGCTTCTCGAAATAAGCGTCGGAGTTCAAGGTGTCGAAATAGAGGCTGCGAATCATGTATTCGCCGTTCTCGTCGGCATTGCGGTCATATTCCATCACCAAGGCTAAACGTTGCTTCAGGAGCGTCGCCGCATCCCGATGCAAAGTGAATTTCAGTTCATGGCGCAGGATCATATGAATTCTCCGAACAAGGCTCTGAATTCCGCATCGCTCAGATTGAAGAAGGCTTTGGTCTGGGCTAACAGATAGCTGGTCCGCACTTCGACGTAATAGCGGAGCTTGCCGACTTCTTCTTCCCAATCGCTCATCGGAATGCCCCAGCGCGCATGGTCGCGCGGCATCTCCGGCTGCATCAAGGTATAGAAACTCTCGACTTTCGCTTTCACATTCGCTTCGTTCCAGATGGTTTCCATATTCAGTTTCAGACGTTGCAGGAAGGTTTCGCGGAAGGTCGCGTTATGCATCAGATTGCGCATCAGCACGGTCGACACTTTGAAATCCGACATCCCCGCCGGGTCGATCATGAACGCGTAATAGTCGCGCGAATAACGGTAAAAAGCATAATCGAGATCATAGAAGACCATTTTGTATTTTCCGCCGTCATAAGCGGTCGAATTGATATAGCGGGTATTAATGATATCGTTGTTGGTGACGAACACTTCCGCGACCCAGAAATCGATGTAGCTGTCGATATCCAGACGCTTCAGGATGTACTGGTAATTCGCGTCGAGCGTCATGTCATGCGAATTCGCATAGTTGACGATCGCATGGATCCCCGCGGAGGATCCATAGGAAACCGCCCAATCGGCCCGGACCACGTTGGTCGTCTTTTTGTCGACGTTGTAATGCGTCGAAACGAAATACTCGTCAACTTTTTCACGGATATCGTAGATGCCCCAGTATCTTCCGTTGATGTAGAGCACAACGGATTTATACGCCTGCACTTCGACGGTGGTCGATTTTTCCATCAGCGAGCTGCCCAGGATATCGCGGTAATAAGCCCCATCGTAGTCCTGTGATCCGGAACGGAGGACCAGCTTGTTGAAGATGGAAAAATCACGGTTGGGGAAAACCTGGTAATTCAGGATACCCATCCCGTAATCTCCGCGGAAATTCATTTCGAAGCTTTTTTTGGGCAGATAGCGCGTCGACCCCCCGAAAAGCTGGAGTCCGCAATCCACGGAAAAACCGCTGTCCCCTTCGAACAGATCCACATGCGAGGCATATTCGAGTCCCATCGCATCGGGATGCGACTGCAAATTGGCGAAATCGCCGGGACTCAAAGCGACCGAAACGACGGGAAAGACATGATTCTCGTTGACGATATAGCTGAAGGTCGCGACCTTGCTCGCCACTTTTCGGGGTTCGATCGTGATCGCCCGCACGACGGTCGTCTTGGTGACGTTGATCGGAGCGGAGTATTTTGCGGATTGAATCGTCGGCTTGCTTCCGTCCAAGGTATAGTAGGTGTTACCCTGGGTCTCGAGTCTCAGAAGCAAGGTCTTCACATTGTTATAGACGCCGGTTCTGAGACTGGTCTGCGGGGTCGCGCTGACCATAGAATAACCTTCGTTGTTGGCGGCTTTCGGAGTCGGTTGGCTGCTATAGACAAATCCGCCCGAGCTTGTACGCGACAGGCTGTAGTTGACCGGGATCTCGGCCAAGAACGCCGCGTCGACGATCTTCCCGCTGTGATAGAGATATAGCGACTCGACATCGCCCAGTTTGAAATTCATATGTTTATAGGAGGTATTGCTGAGGTTGACATCGCCGGAAGCCATCAGGATATAGAATTCACCGGGTTTCAGGTCGACCTGCGGTAAGGTATATTCATCCGGATTGTTCTGCGTGGTCGTCAGCGTATATTCACCCAAATGGATGACGGCTTTACTGTTGTTCTTCAGTTCGATCCAATCATAATGTTCTCCGCCGTTTTGCAGGAGGTATTTCGTGTTGTTGTTCATCGCTTCGCTGATGATCAGACCGGATGGCAGTCCGCGTGAAGCGTTGTAATCGGCGACGCCTTCCGCATCGTTGGGATAACCCGGACTCAGATACGGTTGCTGGACATAATGGTCGGTATTCCAGATGATCGCATACCCTTTCACATTGTCGTTATAATCGGCTTGGTCGAGGATCTTGCCGGTATTATCCGCCAACATCACAGAACCGTCGAATTCGTTGAGTCGGAAATTGGTGCTGAGCCGACCTTCGATGACCGAAGTCCCGGATGTATAGACGACCATGGATTTCCCTGCTCTGAGGGAAACATCGGGGAATTTCCAGCGGTAGGCCACATCGGCGGTCTCACCCAGGTAATAGCCTTTCAAATCGATGGTCTTGTCAGAAAGATTGGTGATCTCGATATAGCCGGGGAAGCCGAATGTCTTATCTAAGAAATTCCCTTGATTGCGCGGCAAGACTTCCGTTATCTTCAGAGGACTTGAGACGGCTTTGCGCTGGGTGAGATAGGCTTGATAACCGGATAATGTGTTTTCATAACCCGGCGTGGGTTGACTATAGACGACCCATTTCCCTTCGGCATTGCGGCCGATGGACTTATTGGATTCGATTTCAGGCAGATGATACGATGCCAGGACATTGCCGCTCGGATTGCGCAGCACCAACGTTTCACCGCCGGCGCCGACCAAACGGAAACTGGCATACGGTCCGTCGCGTTTCGTACCGCTCAGATAGATGACCAGATAGGATTTGGGTTGGATGGTGATATTGCGGAAAGCCCATTTCGTCTTATCCATCGAATCGCTCAAGCCGTAGTTCTTCAGATTGATGGCTTGATCGCCGCCATTATAGAGTTCGACCCAATCATAGAGATTCCCGCTCGGGTCCGCGACCGCCCCGTTATTGGCGGTCATGATTTCGTTGATGACCAAGCCGGTGGCGTCGCTTTCCTCTTCACCCAATTCAGAGTCGACCGGTTTGAGGATCGTGCTGTTTCTGACCAGGATGCTCAACAGAAAAGAAATACCGACGATGATGGCGATCAGGCCGAGTACCAATTTGTCTTTGGGATGCATCTTTTTCCGTATTTTTGCCATGTACGTTACTTCCTTTTTTCATAGTAACACCGCATGCTTTTAAAAGAAAGACAAGATTTTACACGTCCTTGAGTTTTGTGATTTTATGGGTGTAAGCGCCGGCGTATTCCTGTATAATGTCATGGAAGGAAATTCCATCATGAACATCGCCATTTTGATCCCAGCTTATCAGCCGGATGAGAAATTAACCGATGTGGTCGATTCATTGCTGAAACAGTGCGATGCCCCGATCATCATCGTCAACGATGGCAGCCGCGAAGCGTGTCTGCCTGTTTTCAATTCGTTCATCGGACTTCCGCATGTCACTGTCCTTACGCATGCGATCAATCAGGGTAAAGGCCGGGCTTTGAAGACGGCGATCGCCCATTGTCTTGAAGTGGGTGATATCGACGGATGCGTTACGGTCGACGCCGACGGACAACATAAACCGGAAGATGTGCTGCGGATGATGGAAGCTTTGAACGAGACGCCAAATGACTTGATTCTGGGGAGCCGTGATTTCGATTTCAGCAATGTCCCGCTCAAGAGCATGCTAGGCAACAAGATCACCCGCTTTATCACCCGCTTCATCGTGGGTCAGAAAATCACCGATACGCAGACCGGATTGCGCGCTTTTTCAAAGGACGCGATGAAGAAATATTCCGATGTACCGGGCGAGCGCTATGAATTTGAAATGAATATGCTGTTGTATGCGAAACGTTTCGACATCAAGATCCGTGAGATCCTGATCGAAACGGTCTACCTCGATCATAATTCCTCCTCGCACTTCAATCCTCTATTGGACTCGATCCGCATCTATCGTCAGATTTTCGCGTTCGGATTCTCGTCCATCGCTTCGGCGGTCTTGGATTGGGGCTTGTTCAGTCTCGGATTGGTCGTCTTCGCGAAACTTTCCGAACCGATTTTGTTCGCGACGATCGCGGCACGGTTGGTATCGCTGAACTTCAACTTCGTGATGAACCGAAAACTGGTCTTCAAAAGTGCTAGCGGATGGAAGAAACAAGCGGTCAAATACTATATCCTGGCGGCGTTTCAGATGCTGGCCAGCGGTTATTTGGTGAAATTCGGCGCCTCCGTCTTTACA
>JBAVGP010000081.1:0-1937 GCA_049684955.1 Erysipelotrichaceae bacterium | reverse complement strand
GGATACAGTAGGTCTTATCGAAGCTGCCGTCGATTTTGTGTCCGATCTGTCCGTCGAACGCGATGAATAACCGCGTCCCATCTTTGTGTTTCATGATGAACTCGGAATGGATCGCGCCTAACTTGATGAACAATGGGAATCTTTCCCTGAAAGCTTCAACATACTCCGGCGCCAGAAAATCACCGAACCATTGCCCGACGACTTCATCTTTTTTATAACCCAGCATATTGAGCCATGTTTGGTTCACTTCGACGAAACATCCGTTCTCATTCAAGGATTGATAACCTAAAGGTGCTTTCTCATAGAGATTGATGAAACGTTGCTCGCTTTCGCGTAATGCGATTTCCATCTGCTTGCGTATGCTTATATCCGTGGAAATGATCTGGACACCTTGGATGGCACCCTCCAAATTCAAGATACGGGTGAAAGCGCTGGAAAAGTAACGGTTACCGGTCGGGAGCGGCACTTCATCTTCATACTCCAGCGGATTATCGCTTTGCATTGCTTTTTTGATGCGGTTGAAATAGAGTTCGGCATTCTTTTTTGGGAAAAGCTCGTAAATGGATTTCCCCGCGAAATCATCCGGTTCCCCTCCCATATTTTCCGCTGCGATCCGGTTATAGGAAATGACGGTTCCGTTAGGATTGTAGAATGCGACGCCTGTCCCGGATGATTCAAACAGAGCTTTGAATTGTTGTTCGCTCTCGATCAGTTTTTCTTCGATCTCCTTGCGTTTGGTGATGTCATCCACGATGACGGCGAACTGGTTCTTCTTCGGGCTATAGGTATAGGTCGAATAATACCTTCCGGTGGTTTCAAGATAGTTCTCGTAATAATAGGGAATTCCGGTCTGGGCGACTTTCCCGAATACTTCGATCCAATAGGGTTCGACTTTCGGCATGACTTCCGTGATGCGCCGTCCCATTACTTGCTCTTTCGTGGATCCAAACAATCGCGTATAACTTTCATTGATATCCAAGAAAACATAATCGACAGGTTTGTCTTGGTCGTCGGTGATAATCTCATGCAGAGCCAAGCCCTGACTCATGGAGCTATATAGCAGTCTGAATTTCTCTTCGCTGTCTTTGAGCGCATCTTGCGCGGCTTTTTGATCCGTGATGTCACGGGCAATACCGAAAATCCCGATGACTTTCCCTTCTTTGTCAAGAAGCGGATTCTTGGTATTATGCAGAACGCGGACTTCCCCTTTCGCATTCGTCATGTTTTCTTCAAAAATGAAGGTTGTCTTCTCTTGCATCACACGTTGATCGACCGCGATGATCGTTTTCGCCGCTTCATGCGGGAATAGATAAAAATCATCCTTCCCTAAAACATCGCCGGCAGATTTACCGGTTACCTGTTCACAACCCGCGTTGAAAAACAGATAACGCCCGAATGTATCTTTTGCGTAGATCACATCTGTCGTTCCCAAGATGATTGATTCGAATAGCGACTCATCACCGGATTTATCAATTTTTCGTGTCATTTTGTCGTTCCTCTTCATTTACGCCATTCTAACAAGGAAAAATAACCGAGACATACAATGAAGTCATTATACTTCAAAGAAACAAGGAAATCGATGGATATATACACAAATCAGAAGGGGGATACCTCTTGTTATTTTTCTTAGCAGTTTTGACTGAAACTGAGACGAAAACCTGTACCTGGGCAAGATACAAAAGTCGTTTTATTCATTTGTACCCTTTGAAATCATGCAAAAGAAAAAGGCAGTCAACGTGATGACTCCCGAAATCAAGGTGATTGAGGGAACAGTTGTCTGCCTTTATTGGGTGTCGATTGGAAAAATGATATGGATCGATGTTTCAGAAGTAAATGACTTCATGCTTACTTATCTGGTGAGAAAGTGTTGTTTTGAATTTTATACGTTTTGTTTGTGAGATCGTCCATACAGGAATATACCTATACCGATCATCATG
>JBAVGP010000080.1:0-13514 GCA_049684955.1 Erysipelotrichaceae bacterium | reverse complement strand
AAAATATACTATTGCATAATTAAACCGTCAAATATATAATGATAAAGTAGATTAAAAGCCAGCGAGGTCCGCATGATTAAGTCCAAGATCAAATCGATGATGCAATATTTATCGAAGTCGGAAATGATGATTGCGGATTTTATTATGGACCTGCATGCCGACCCGCGGACCCTCACATCCTCGATGTTGGCGGAACAGCTCAACGTCGCGCAAAGCACGGTCATCCGTTTCACGCAGAAGCTCGGTTATCCCAGTTTCCGTGAATTCCTGGTCGACCTGAATTCCGATTATTCCCGCGATGTGCCGTTTGAAGAAGAAGTCGTGGCCGATGAGAACACGGAAGACACCAATCTCCGCATGCTGGCCCAATATTACGATGTCCTGAATATCACCCACCGCTACAATCCGGCGGCGGAATTCGATAAATCCGTAGCGCTGATCCGCAAAGCCCGCAAAATCGTCTTGTTCGGGGTCGGCAACTCGTCGATCTTCTGCGAATATCTCGGCAACCAGTTGAATAAACTTGGCTTCCTTGCGACCAGCTACCGCGACACGCATACCTTCCTGGTCGCCGCTTCGATGCTCGATAAAAGCGATCTGCTCATCTTAGTCTCCGAATCCGGCGAAACGAAAGAAATCCTGGATGCGGTGACGATGGCGAAGCACAATCAAGTGCCGATTCTCGCCATCACGGGCAAAGCCAAATCCACCCTCCAGCAAGCCGCCGACGCGGTGCTCACGACGATCGTCTTCGAGACCGACACACGCCTCAATCTGTTGACGGTAAGAGTCTCGCAGCTGATGGTCATCGATCTGCTTTACATCAACTTATTCAAGTCGGACTTCAAGGTCAACTTCGAAAAAGTGCAAAATTCCGACAGTCTTTTACGCAAGCAGTTGAAATCGGAGTGAATTCAGACTACGATGTAGTCAAAAGAGGAGAAATTATGCAAGAAATAGTAAATATCCGTATCGACGAAAGACTCATCCATGGACAGGTCGCCGCATTTTGGACCAATACGCTCAAAGCGACCCGCATCATGGTCATCGACGATCAGGCAGCGAAAGACGAAGTTCAGAAGATGGCGTTGAAGATGGCATGTCCGGGCGGAGTCAAACTGTCCATCCTGCCGACCGACCGCGCCGTCGAAAACCTCAAAGCCAACAAGTATGACGGGGATCGCATCTTCGTCGTATTGAAGGGTCCCGAGACCTGCATGCGGATGTGGGAGCTGGGATGGCGTTTCGAAGAAGTGAATGTCGGAAACATGTCCAGCGGTCTGGGTACCAAACAGGTCAAACGCTCGGTCAATGTCAACGAGGAAGATGTCGCCAATTTCAAGAAATTGAACGGATTGGGCGTCAAATTCTGTGCACAGATGGTTCCTAACGAAGATAAGATCGATTTCATGCCGCTCATCTCCAAATAGCCAGCCGGAGAAGAGGGGCAGAAGAATCGACTTTTCGATAAAAAATCCTAAGAAAGGGGAAATTTTTTATGCAACTGCAGTTTTGGCAAGTATTGCTATTGACCATTTGGTCAGGCGTCGCCATGCTGGATGCACTGTCATTCAACATCGGTATGAATGGGATCATTCAAACCGGCATCTTCACCGGACTTATCGTCAATGACGTTAACCTCGGTCTAGTCGTCGGAGGAACGCTCCAATCCTACGCTTTAGGTATCGGTACATACGGGGGCGCTTCGATTCCCAACTGGACAACCGCGGCGATGTTAGTCACTGCGTTGGCCGGCGGTATGGCGAACGCTGACACGTATATCACCCTGATCGGAGTTCCGATCGCAGCCTTGACCATTCAATTCGACGTATTAGCCCGTTTCGCGAACACAGCGTTCCAACACAGAGCTGATACCTACGCATTGAAAGGTGATTTCAAGAAGATCGAATTGATGAACTGGTTAGGCACCATTCCTTGGTCGCTGTCCAGAGCGTTGCCGGTATTCTTCGCATTGTTGGTCGGACCGGATCTGGTCATCCAACTGACGAAGATTCTCCCGGTATTCCTGGTCGATGGATTTACGATTGCTGGCAAAATCCTTCCTGCCGTCGGTTTCACTATTCTGCTTCGTTATTTGCCGACAACCCGTAACGTTCAGTATTTGCTGATCGGGTTCGTATTGGCCGCCTATTTGGCGATTCCTATCCTGGGTATCTCCCTGGTCGGTTTAGCCGCTGCCGTCATGGTATTCAAAAAACGTACTGAAGAAGTTCAAGTCGGCGTAAAAGGAGACGAATACGATGAGTAACACATTTACCAAGAGAGAATTACGCATGCTGAATATCCGCTGGATGTGGCACAGCCAAATCGGGTGGAACTACGAACGTATGCAAGGTTTGGGTTATTTGACAACGATGATTCCGGTCATGAAGAAATTATACGCCGACAAACCGGAAGCCATGAAACATGCATTGTATGCGCACAGCCAATTCTTCAATACGCAGCCTTCGATGGGTGATATCATCGTCGGTATGAATATCGCGATCGAAGAAGCGGGCGGCGAAAATGCCATCGATACCGCGTCCGCCGTCAAGACATCCTTGATGGGCCCGTTCGCCGGCATCGGCGACACCATCTTCGGAATGATCGGCGGAACCGTCTTCGGTTCGATCGCCGTTTCCACCGCTGTTGAAGGAAGTTTCGTCGGTATCGGTCTCTGGACATTGTGGAACCTGTTCGTTTTGGTCCTCCTCCGTCCGAAGATGTTCGATCTCGGCTATAGCCAAGGTATCAAATTGGTCACCACGATGGCGCACCAGTTGAAAGCGTTGACCGAAGGCGCGTCCGCATTGGGCGTCATGGTAGTTGGCGGAATGGTCGCAACGATGGTCAACATCAAATTCGGCAATTTCAAAATCTACGGAAGTGTCTTCGATTTCCAAGTATTGGCCGACAAGATCATGCCGAAATTCGGTGCTGCCTTGTTAGTCGGTTTATGCTACTGGTTGTTAGGCAAAAAATGGATGAACTCCAATCGTCTCATCCTGCTCGTCATCGTAATCGCGATCGTCGGAGCCTTCACCAAATTCTTAATCAAACCGTAAACGTAACTGAAAGCGGACTCCGAAAGCAGGCAATCTGCATCGGAGTCCGTTTCTTTTCCAAAAGGAGGCATTTATGCGCAACGAATACTTCAAAGTCATCGAAGACCTGTTGAAAGAAGTCGAAGCCACGCAGTCCGCTAACATCCGCAAAGCCGGTGAACTGATTGCTGAAAGCATCATGTCAGGCGGCATTTTGCAGGCGTTTGGAAGCGGTCATTCGTATGCCGCGGCGATCGAGATCACGAATCGTGCCGGCGGATTGATCCCGGCCAAAGCGATCAAGGAACCGGCCGGCGGCATGTACGAGACCATCGAAGGGGTCGGCGCCTTATTTCTGAAACGCAGTGATATCCGCAAGGATGATATCGTCGTCTTGATCTCCAATTCCGGTCGCAATCCCTTGCCGATCGAAATCGCGCTGAAATGTAAAGAAGTCGGTGCCAAGATCATCGTCGTGACCGCGCTTGAATCCTCCAAGGAACTAAGCTCGAAACACAGCAGCAAGAAGAATCTGTGGCAGTTCGGCGATGTCGTGCTGGATAACCGCGTCATGAAAGGCGATTCGTCGGTCGAAGTCCCGGGTTTGCCGGTCCGCGTCTGCGGAACCTCTTCCGTATCCGCCGCCGTCATGCTGAACGCCGCCGTTTTGGAGGCGATCCAGATCATGGTTTCCAAAGGCTATGTCCCGCCGGTCTATATGAGTCAGAATATCGACGGAGGACCCGAGTTCAACGAACGCCTGTCCGCCCAATACGCCGATCGCCTAAACCGCTTATAGAACCGCGAAAGGGGATGAGAACGTGGAATTCGCCGCCATCAAAGTCAACATCAATCCGATCGTTCCGGTCAAACAATGCGGGTTCATCACGCAGACCGAACCGATCCTGAGCGTCCATGACGACTTATATCTGAGGCTGGCTTTCATCCGGCAACAAGCGAAGGTCTTACTGTATGTTTCGCTGGATAACATCGGTATTTCAGAAGCGCAGTTCGTCACGTTCAAAGAGATCGCCCAGACGAAGTACGGGAAAGATGCGACCTTACTGATTTCCTGCACCCATACGCATTTCGGCGGTGATCCCAAAGATCCGATGTACGGTGCGCAACTGGCTGAAGCATTCAAATTGGCGCTGGAGACCTTGCATCCCAAAGAGGTCGGCGACATCACGTTCGCATACCGCTGGCGTGATTATGACGAAGTCGGGAAAAGCCGCATTTCGGGTCATACCGCCAATGTACGTTTGGAAACCTTCTCGCTTTACGCGGAGAACCATCGCATCGCGACCTTCATCATCCACAATGTCCATCCGACCATCATGCATGCCTCGACGCCGTATTTCAGCGCCGAATATCCCGGAGCCTTACTAAAGATGTGTACGGTCAGCTGTCCGGGCGAATTCTTCAGCTTCATGCAGGGTGCGGACGGGGACATCAGCACACGGTTCACCCGCCATGAACAGACCTATGACGAAGTCCGCCGACTCGCGACGATGCTGCACGAAACAATCGAAGATATGATGAAGGAAGAAGTCGAATTGAAGCCCTTGGATTTCATTGTCGATGAAACGACGATCCCCATCACGCATGAACTGCTCGATCCGGACAAGCTTGCACAAGGTTCAAACATCACCGACCGCGAGAAAGAGACGATCGAATACGGACGTATCGTATTGGAGAATCTCAAAACCAAGGTCAATCAGTTGCCAGCATCCTTGACGATCACACGGGTACGCTTCCCCGGTTATACCCAGCTTTTCGCCCAGAACGAGTTATTTTCGGAATATATCGAGACTTTGCCGAAAGGCAAAGCATCCTTGATCTGCTACACTTCGGGCTATCGTCCCTACGTCGCAGGGTTACGGCCCGTCCGCTTGACGTATGAACTCTTCTCGGATACACTAAGTCTTTCCAGCAAAGAACTTCTATACAAGACGCTTTGCGAACTATCCAACTAAAGGAGCACACTATGCGCGCATTCATTCTTATCAGTCACGGCCCTTTGGCCCAAGCCATGAAAGAATCGGTTCAGATGATCGCCGGCGTTCACGCCAACCTGTTCACCGCCTCTTTGAATTATGACGATTCACCCGAATCGTTCGCCAAGAAATTGGCCGAACTCGAGCCGCAACTTGAAGTCTACAAGGAAATCATCATCTTTTCCGACTTGTTCGGCGGTTCGCCGGGGAACACGGCCGTCCAGCGCTATGTCGCGGATGCCCGGGTCACCTTGATTTCCGGCTTGAACTTCCCGATGATTCTGACCGCACTGCTCGAAACAGACGCGGATGTCCCGTATCTGATCCAAACCGGTAAAGACGGGATCCTCGATGTCAAAGCGATGTTGGCGACGATGGTCGATGATGACGAGTAACGCATCGGATATCCAGCTACATCTCGATAACGCCGTCGAACATTTGAACGAAGCGATACGAATGGGCAAGATACCGGGGGCGCAGCTCGCGGTCTTCAGCGACGGGAAAAGCTATACCCGCGAAGCAGGGAACATTTCCGGTTTCGGCGCGTCGGCCCCCGTCGATCGTAACACGTTGTACGATGTCGCCAGCCTGACCAAGGTCGTCGTCACGACGACACTCGCCTTGATCGCGATCCAGGATGGTAAACTGGATTTGAATGACACAGTCATCCAATATCTCCCGGGTTTCCGGCATCCCAACGTCACGATCCGGCACTTACTGACGCATACTTCCGGCTTGTGCGCGGATGACAAACGTTATCGCGCGGTCAAAGACAAAGCCGGCATGCTCGCCTTCATCCTCAAGAAAGATCTCGACTTCCAAGCCGGGACGCGCGTCGAATATACCGATTTCGGATATATCCTGCTCGGTTTCATCCTTGAGACGATTTATACCGATTTGGAATTCGCCGCCATCACCAAGATTTTCGCACCGTTGGGCATGAAGGGCAGCTGTTTCAACCCCTTCAGTAAAGGGCTGGGCGGACGTTGCGCCCCGACCGAGATCCAAGCCGAACGCGGCATCATCCAAGGTTTTGTCCACGACGGGAAAGGTTTCCGCATGGGCGGGGTCAGCGGCAACGCCGGGCTCTTCTCCAATGCGAGCGACCTGCTGAAATTCGCCGTCAGTTTCCTGAGTGAACCTTCGACTATCCTCACCAAGGAAACGATGGCACAGCTGAAAATCAACCAGACCGAAGGCTTGAACTTGCGCCGTACCTACGGCTGGCAGGTCAGCGATCCGGGTGTCTGCCATTTCGGCAACCTGGCCAGCGACCATGTACTCTTCCACACCGGATTCACAGGTGCCAGCATCTACATCGATTTTGACCGTCAAGTCGCGATCGTCCTGCTGTCCAACCGCTTTCTGCCGGATGTCGACAACGTCGCGATCCGTGAAATCAGAACCAAAGTCCACGACGAGATCCTGAGTAATTATCCCATCATCAAATAAAGCGCAGACCGTATCCCAGGATGCGGTCTGTTTTTACATTTGGGATATAATGTAGGTAGTTATTACGATGAAAAATCGTTCAAGCGTCAAATTGAAAGAGAAAAAACGGGACTTATCCGTTATACTGATGCAAAGGGAGAAATCAGATGGAAAAAACAGTGTTGAAATACGGTCAATCAGGCTTCGAGATGGCGATTGACGGAATTCATACCAAGCTCATCGCATCCAAGCCGATGCTGAATAATAAAACCGAACTAGATGTGCTGAAAGAAGCGATCGGACATCCGATCGGCTCGCAGCGCCTCAAAGATTTTCTGCAGCCCCATGAAAGCGTCGGTATCATCGTACCGGATGTGACACGCCTATGGCAGAAGCCTTCCGTCTATCTTCCGGTTTTGATCGACGAAATCAAAAGCGCCGGATTGGATGATGCGCAGATCCATTTCATCTGCGCCTTGGGGACGCACCGCAGACAGACCAAGAAAGAACATCGCGCACTCTTGGGCGATGACTTATACAAACGGTTCGATATCGTCGACCATGACAGTAAGGACGAAGCCAACCTGAGCTATGTGGGGACTACATCCTACGGCACCGAAGTGTTCATCAACACCCAAGCCTTAAGTTATGACCATATGATTTTAACGGGTGGGATCGTGTTCCACGATCTGGCAGGTTTCGGCGGCGGACGTAAAATGGTCGTACCGGGTATCGCTGGATATAAGACCGTGATGCAGAACCATGCGCACTCGCTGAATCCCAACGGCAGCGGGATCAACCCGTCGGTCGGCGGGAACAGAACATCAAATAATCCGTTCCATCTCGATCTGATGGAAGCGGCGGCGTTCGTGAATCCTCGTTTCCTGTTCAATGTGCTGATCGGAGATAAAGGCAACATACTCCATGCGGTGGCGGGTGATTATATCCAAGCCCATCAGGCCGGATGCGACTTCCTGCGTTCGATCGATCTGGTACATATCACCGAAAAAGCCGAAGTGGTCGTCGCATCGAGCGGAGGCTATCCCAAAGACATGAATTTCTACCAAGCCACCAAAGCTTTATGCAACGCGTTCCATGCCTGCAAGCAGGGCGGCGATATCATACTGGTTGCTGAATGCAAAGAAGGCTTGGGCTCACCTGAGATGAAGAAGATCTTCAACGATTACGATACCAACGCCCAGCGTGAAAAGCATATCCGCAGCCATTACACGATCGCCAAGTTCTTCGCCTATCTGACCTGCGTATGGGCGACGGAGTTCAACATCCACCTCGTCTCGTCGCTCGATAAAGCCGAGATGAAACATATCGGCATCGAAGTCCACGACACCCTCGAAGATGCACTGAAAGTCGTGCGGCAGCGCTATGACGGCGCCTATAAAGTCTATGTGATGCCCGGCGCAAGCAGCACCTTACCGCAACTGACAGGAGAACAACCATGAGAGAACGTTTCTTATCAAGTATCTATCGCACGCGGTCGTCCAACGCTTTGGGCGATGCGGCCGGTCGGCAGGGTGATCCCGAACTGATCAACCTGAGCCTCGGGGATCCTGATTTCATCACCCCGCAGGAAATCATCGACGAAGCGTTCGCGCATGCCAGCAACGGGCATACCCGTTATACCAAGCCGCAGGGCGATCCGGAATTGATCAAATCGATCGGTACGTTCATCCGTGAAGAGTATCAAGCCGAAGTACGTCTCTCCGAAGTGATGGTGACGGTCGGTGCTTGCCATGCCATGTATATCGCGATGAGCGCGATCTTGGATGAAGGGGACGAAGTGATCGTCCCGGATCCGTATTTCGTGCCCTATTACGAGCAGATCACAATGGCACGCGGCAAATTCGTCCCGCTGCCGACCAAAGCCGAGGATGACTTCGAAATCGACCTCACATTACTGGAAAGTCTGATCACCCCGAAAACCAAAGCCATCCTCATCAACAGTCCCAACAATCCGACCGGCGCCGTCTACGGAAGGGCGACCTTGGAGAAACTGGGCGAACTGGCAAACAAATACAAGCTGATCATTCTGGCGGATGAAGTCTACGAAGCCCTGAGCTTTCGGGTGAAACACGTTTCCGTCCTTGAGATTGCTTCATTACGTGATAAAAGCATCGTGTTCGGGAGCTTCTCCAAGTCCTACGCGATGACCGGATGGCGCATCGGCTATGCCATCGCACCCGATTATGTCATCCGCACGATGGTGCAGATCAACGAATCGATCT
Source organism: Erysipelotrichaceae bacterium (assembly GCA_049684955.1). Taxonomy (GTDB): domain Bacteria; phylum Bacillota_I; class Bacilli_A; order Erysipelotrichales; family Erysipelotrichaceae; genus GWE2-51-13. The sequence goes on along the minus strand of JBAVGP010000080.1, from coordinate 4,799 downwards.
GTTTCTCGGCTCCGTCGATTTCCCAACGGGCGGCCATCATGGCGATCAAACAACGTGCGATCCTTCAACCGAAACTGATCCACGCGTTCGAAGAACGGATGGATTACGGCTATGAACGCATCAATCTGATCGATGAACTGCATGTCATGAAACCCAAAGGCGGGATTTATCTTTTCGTGGATATCCGTAAAACGGGCTTAAGCAGCGAAGCTTTCTCGCAACGACTCTTGAACGAGAAGAAAGTGCTCGTATTGCCCGGCAATGTCTTCGGGGATCAAGGCGAAGGATTCGTCCGCATCGCCGTCACCGTCGATCTGAAACAACTCGCGGTCGCCTTCGACCGCATCGAAGATTTCCTGAAAAAATAATCCGCGTTTGCGGATTATTTTTCTATCTTTCATCAAGTGGGATATACGCTTTCTCATCACCTAGAGTGACATACGCTGGACGCATGATCTTTTCATCGAGGATCTGTTCCAAACGATGGGCTGACCAACCCGCGATTCGCGAAATCGCGAACAGGGGAGTAAACAACTCTTCGGGGATGCCTAAGGTTTCAAGGACAAATCCCGCATAGAGGTCGACATTGGCCGCCATCTTGTTGTCGGATTTGACTTTGGCGTTCAGAAGTTCGCAGCCGATATGTTCGATATCGGAAATCAGGTTGAATTCTTTGACGATCCCGTGGATTTCGGCCAATTCGCGGGCTTTTTCTTTAAGGACGAGAGCGCGCGGATCGGAGAAGGTATAGACCGCGTGGCCCAATCCGTAGATCAGCCCTTTGTGGTCGAAGGTCTTCTTCGCCAGGATCAGGTGCAGATACTCGCGCAGTTTGTCTTTGTCTTCATAATCGGGTACATTGGCTTTGATGTCGTTCAGCATATCCGCGACCATCCGGTTCGCCCCGCCGTGTTTTGGACCCTTGAGCGATCCGATCGCGGTTGAGATGGCGGAATATGTATCGGTGCCGGTCGACGAAACGACATGCGTGGCGAAGGAAGAATTGTTACCGCCGCCGTGTTCCGCCATGATGACCATCAATAGGTCAAGCAGTTCGACTTCTTTCTGCGTGTAGTTTCCGTCGGGACGGATGAGATAGAGAAAGTTCTCGGCGGTGCCGACATTGAGTTTTGGGGTATGGATGATCAGCGATTCATGATCGAAATAATGACGTTTCGAGGCATAACTATAGGCCGCCAGCAAGGGCAGTTTCGCGATCAGGTCGATCGACTGACGCAAGACATTGTCCACCGAGATATCATCCGGATTGGGGTCGTAGGAATACAGCGTCAACACGGTGCGTTGGAGCTTGTTCATGATGTTGGGGGCGGGGATCTTCAGGATGACATCTTCTTTGTATCCTGCCGGCAAATTCCGGCATTCTTCCAGAATCTTCGTGAACTCTTCCAATTGGTCGCGCTTCGGCAGATTGCCGAAAAGCAGGAGATAGACGGTCTCTTCGAAACCGGTGCGCTTCTCCTTTTGGAACCCTTCGACCAGATTGAACAGATTCACACCGCGGTAGTACAAGCGACCTTCGCAGGGGATTTTGACGCCGTCGACCTTTTCATAGCCGATGACCGATCCGACGCGTGTGATCCCGACCAAAACACCGGTCCCGTTAGCATTCCGCAGGCCGCGTTTGATATTATGGATTTCATAGAGTTCGGGCGCGATGACGCCGTTTTCTTTGACGATCTTCGCAAGCGAATGCAGTTTCTCGTCGAGAATTTTCTTAGCCATGGGAATTTCCTTTCAGGTCGGTGAGGACCGCGATGATCTTTTCGCCGATCGCCTGCGATCCGAGGCTTCCGCCCAAGTCGCAGCTGAAGTTATTTTTGGATTGATAGACCGTATCGACCGCGGATTCGATCCATGATGCCTCATGAGTGAAACCTAAGTGCCGCAGAAGCATGGCGCTGGTCAGGATCATGGCGGTCGGGTTGGCGATGCCTTGTCCGGCTATATCGGGGGCAGAACCATGGACGGATTCGAAGATGGCGATGTCTTTGCCCAGATTCGCACCGGGGACGAAACCCAATCCGCCGACCAAGCCGGCACACAGATCCGATAAGATATCGCCATACAAGTTCTCGGTGACGATGACCTGGTATTTCTGCGGGTTGGTCACCAGCTGCATGCACATATTGTCGACCAAGACTTCCTGTAAAAGTATTTCGGGATAATCCTTTGACACAGTTCTGGCTGTTTCAAGGAACAGTCCGTCGCTGAGTTTCATGATGTTGGCTTTGGTGACGACGGCGACTTTTTATTTATGATGCAATTTCGCATAATCGAAAGCAGCGCGGCAGATGCGTTCGCTCTTGGCCCGTGTGATCACTTTGATACTGCGGGCTTCATCGGGGGAAATCTGTTCTTCAAGCCCCATATAGAGGTCTTCGGTGTTTTCGCGGAAGATCGTCAGATCGACGTTCTCGAATTTCGGTGACACGATGCCGACCGATTTGACCGGACGGACACAGGCATACAGATCATATTTCAAGCGCAAGGCTACGTTGATACTGCGGAAGCCTTTACCGATCGGCGTCGTGATCGGACCTTTGATCGCGATCTTGTTGCGCTCGATGCTGGCATAGACGGATGCGGGGACCAGTTCGCCGGTTTTTTCCAGCATATGCAGTCCGGCTTCTTCGATGTCCCATTTTATATCGACGCCCGTCGCAGCAACAACCTTCTTCATGATGTCGCTGACTTCGGGACCGATGCCATCGCCCGGGATCAGGGTGACATTAATCATAATGTTTCCCCAGATCCAAGGTGCTGATGAAGTTGAGATAACCGCCGTTGAGCGCGACTTGCTGTTCGCGCTGAGAGCCGTTGAAGACCATTTCGTACGTTCTATCTTTCGTCTTATTGACGAGGATCACATTGCTGTGGTTGTTGAGCGCTTCGTTCACGCCATCCATCACCAAGACATCATCTATGTCGATGGTGTCATAATCGGCTGCGTTGAGGAAGGTCATCGGGATGATACCGACATTGATCAGGTTGGCGCGGTGTATGCGGGCGAAACTCTTGGCGAAGACGGCACGGACGCCCAGATACAAAGGAATCAAAGCCGCGTGTTCGCGCGAAGAACCTTGTCCGTAATTGTCGCCGGCGACGATGAAACCGCCGTCCATGGATTGGGCATGCTGAAAGAAATCCGGCGTGACCGGTTTGAAGCAGAAGGTCGCCAGATACGGGATGTTGGAACGATAGGGCAGCAGTTTGGCGGTCGAAGGGACGATGTCGTCGGTCGTGATATTGTCACCGACCTTCAGTAAAACACTCTTCTCGATGCTGCCTGCGATTTTCTTGGCTAAAGGGAAAGGTTTGATATTGGGTCCCATCAGCGGTTCGCAGCCGATCTTCTTGGGATCGACGAACACGAAATAATTGTCGACGCTGCCGTAGGTCAAGGGTTCGATCACTTCCATGTCCGCATTGCTGAACATCGGATCGCTCAAGACGCCGTTGATGGCGCTGTAGGCTGCGGTCTGCGGGGAAACGAGATACACTTGCGCGTCGGCGGTGCCGGAGCGGCCGATGAAGTTGCGGTTGAAACTGCGTAATGATATACCGCCCGATTTGGGGGCTTGACCCATGCCGATGCAGGGACCACAAGCGGATTCGAGGATGCGTGCGCCGGCTTGGATCATATCGGTCAATGCGCCGTTGGCGCTGATCAGTTTCAGGACATTGGCCGAACCCGGGGAGATGACCAGGCTGACATCGGGATGGACTTGCTTGCCCTTCAGGATGGCGGCGACTTTCATCATGTCCGAATAGGAAGAGTTGGTGCAGCTGCCGATCGCAACCTGGTCGATCTTGAGACCGACGATTTCGCGCACTTCGACGACATTGTCGGGGGAATGCGGACGGGCGACCATCGGGACCAGATCACTCAGATCCAAGGTCAGTTCTTCGTCGTAGACCGCATCGTCATCCGCTGCCATCGGTTGGTAATCATGCGGACGGCCTTGCTTGGTCAGATAATCCAGGGTGTTTTCGTCACTCGGGAAGATCGACGTCGTCGCACCAAGTTCGGCGCCCATATTACAGATGGTGGCGCGGTCCGTGACGCTCAGATAGCGCAGGGCTTCGCCGCTGTATTCCATGATGAAACCGATGGCGCCTTTGACGGAACGCAGCTGCAGGATTTTCAGGATGATATCTTTCCCGTTGAGCCAGGGACGCGGCTTGCCGATGAGGTTGACGCGGCATACTTTCGGGACGGTCATGAAATACAATCCTTTGGCCATGCCGACCGCGACGTCCAGTCCGCCCGCACCGATCGCCAGGGAGCCCAAACCGCCGCAGGTAGGCGTATGGCTGTCCGAACCGATCAGGATGGCTCCGGGCTTCGCAAAGCGTTCCAGATGCACTTGGTGGCAGATACCGCCGCCCGGCTTGCTGAAGATGATGCCGTAGCGGGCTGCGACGCTCTGCAGGAATTCGTGATCGTCGGCGTTTTCGAACCCCGACTGGATCATATTATGGTCGATATAAGCGACCGAAAGTTCGGTCTTGATACGGCTTGGATTCATCGCCAACAACTGCAGGTAGACCATCGTTCCGGTCGAGTCCTGCGTCAAAGTCTGATTCAGGTGGACCGCCACTTCATGACCGGCGACGACGGTCCCTTGAAGGAGATTGTTCTCCATTATTTTGTATGCCAACGACTTACCCATGAGGCCACGCTTTCTTCCGATTTGTCCGGTTAAAATATATACCATTGTACTTGAAAGGGGAATGTAAATCAATGAAAACGTGAATCGTTTCTCATTCGCTTTTCA
>JBAVGP010000079.1:0-14170 GCA_049684955.1 Erysipelotrichaceae bacterium | reverse complement strand
ATATCCGGCTGCGTTGGATAATGGTACGCCCATTTCGATTCAACATATCGATAACATATTCCTTGATTATTTTTGTAGCGGATAAGTATTCAATACCACTTCGTATCTGATCCCATCGCTTCTCGGTGATCCGAAGTTTACCGGTCTTGTATTGGGACATCATTTCAAGGCTCATTCCAACATTTGTGGCGAGAACGGTCAATTTTATACCATTCTCTTTTACCATCATTACCATTTGAATTCTATGATCTTCCGCGAGTTGTTTGGCTTCATCAGTCAGTGGTTTTCTACCGGCGCCGGGCTTTCGTTTTTTAGTCTGTTCTTGGCACATTTTGACCCCTTTTTTCAATGATTCAGAGTGATAAATAACGTATATATTATATTGCAGGCTCGAAACGCTGCTTTAAGCCTTATTCCATCGGTGTTTTCGATGTGTTTTGCGAGGTCGATACTTCTTGCAAAAATCGACCTCGTTTTTTCACACCTTTTTCGGTCTATTGGAACTTCTGTAAGACCTGAATTTTTAATTGAACATTTTCCATATTCGAGAATTGTTCGATCACTTTTTTCGCGTCTTCGACTGACCAACATTCGACTTCGACTTCAATCATATGCTTGTTTGAAATTGATTTTGATTCCGGATCCGGACAGCGCCCGCTGCCGGCTGTGGTTTGTTCCATGTGTTGTTCCTTTCTGTTGACTTACATGTTGATAATCAACTGTCCGCCTTCGATATCGAATTTCCCAATCATCGATGATAGTTCGGCATGCCACTTATCCATGAAACGTTTCAACTTACAGTCTCGTTTGATATCGCGATAGAAGCTTTCCCTTGAGACGACCTGGCTACCATAGTCACCAAACGATATGCCTACCGATTTGAAGCACGCATCCTTGTCATGACAGACCACGATGAGATACTGGGGATCATACTGATACCTCGCTTGTACTCCGAATGACACATCGTTCAAGTGGATGAAAACCGAAAATCCACTCTGCATCAATTCATCGTTGTATTGTTCCAATCCCGAAAACGCATCGAATATGTCATCAATTAGATCTTTTTTTGTGATTTTAAACTCGGTCGTCCGTTCATTTGCAAATTGCATAGTATCCCTTTCTACCGTATTTCCAACGGTTTTTCTACGATGCTTTGTGGCATGTCTTCCAGTGACAAACTGATTGCATGCGGAATCCCGGCATAGATCGCATTTAACGTGTTGGTTGCCTCGGACACCTGATCGAATGCGCGCAGCATAATCTTTCTGCCGCTAACCAGGTAACCGTTCAATACGATTTTACCTAGCAACCAGCGTTCGTTTTCAGGAATGCTTGTTTTCAAATCGGAATTATATGCTTCGATTCTGATTACCTCGAAGCTGCAAATCATTAATCCATTTTCGGTTTTAATTGTGATCATTCAATTCCTTTCTTCGCCTAGAGAAGCGACGGTTGTACATCGACTAGAAGTTTCGGGTCCACATCGTTGATACATTCGACGATTCCTGTTTTCAGTGCTTCGTGATCTAAACATTCTTTGTCAAATCCATGATCACGATTGTCGAAGTCAATTCCGAATGTGCTGTTTTTGCGAATCTTGATAAAGATCCGCGCATGCTTGATGCTGGCCGCGATGCACTCTTTTCCGAAGAGTTGACTACTTGACCAGGCTAACTGTGGAAACTCTGTTTTGAGCCACGCCATGAGCGCCTTATAGCTCATGCTTACTTCCCCCCTTTCTTACAGCGCGGATGACGTAGATGCGTCATGCAATACTTCCACCAATCGTTGTAACCGAGCCCGCCATTGTTATGTCTACCGAAGAGTGAAAGCGGCGCCTCGGCCTTAGGCTGGGCTGTAGCCATCAATGCGATGATCTTCCGCAGCAGGCCATCGCTCCGATGCCCTTTTGATACGACTTGTTTATTTGTTTTTTCCATATGTTGCTCTTTCTACGCGATTGCGCGTTGCACTGCGGCGACTATCCTTTTCGGTTTTTTACGTCCGTTCTTCATCCATTTCAACCACTCGTCGAGGAATTGTTTGATTTCTTCGGATGCGGATTCATTGCGAAGACCTCGACATTGCGTGACTTTTTCGCTTTTGTATTCAACAGTGAAGTAGGGCGTATTCGGGTAATCAGTCTTTCTGACAAACAGGATCATCGTCTTGCCATTGATCACGCTTTCCGCGTAGCTTCCGACACAGTGATGAAGGGCTTTCCCTTCCTCGATGATCTCGAGCGCACTCTTGGGCGCAACGATACAGAGATCATCCCCGTAATACTCGAACTTCCGGATCTTTGCATAGATGCTCTTAAAGGCTTGTGTTTCTTCTTCGGCTGTAATGGCGTTGAACTTTCCAACCGCTTCGTCATGGGCTCTTTGCAGGTCTCTTGGCATCGCGAGGATCTCGGTGTCAGGCTTGACCCCGATCTTAACGGTCATGGTGATGTAATCTTCGTATTCATTCCAGGGATCAAACACACGGCTTGCCATGCCACATCCTTCAACCGCTACATTGAACCCTTGAAGATAGGCCACGAGTCGTTCCGGTTTTTGTCCTGTGATCTTGCACCACCGAGCTAGATTTGAAAACTGCTCGATACTTCCTATGGCTTTCAATTTCGTAAAATCCACATCGATCTTCTCTTTTTCAAATAGGCGTTTAGCGGAAATCATCATCGCACTAGCATTGTTTTGTTGAATGAACTTGCGATAGTTTTTGATGATCGATGGGCGGATGATGCGCATGTCCGCACTGCCGTAAATCACATCGATGTAGAGGTTCGTCATCCCTGATTTCATCAAGTATTCGATCCAGGGATACTTCCCAGCCGAAACCATCAATCGGTATGCATGCTGCCGTGCCCATAGCCCGTAATCTGTTTTTCGGTTATCAATGTATTTACCGATACCCGTATACTTGAGTTCTGTATCAGCCAAAAACTTTTCGAATGAGCTTGGAAACAGGTCATGGGTCTCGCGCGGCTTGCGACAGCCCATGTAGTCCGAGTACTGATACTCAAACCATTTCTGATCCGCGTAATAGCGGCTGTAAATGTGGAAGTCATTTTGATAGATTGTCCGACGTTCGACTTCGAGGATGCTCGTCACTTCATGCAAGGTCACATCATCCACATAGTGCGTTATGATATACCCCCTGAAAGCGATGCGGCCCTCTTGCTTTTGAAGAACATTGACCCATAATTGCGTTTCCAAGTTGTCCCAACAGGTCCGGCTTGTGATGATACGCTTGACCAAAGGTGTGGCGCATTTCGGACAGATCAGCGGATCCAATTTGTTTGCCGCCTTTCCAAATTTTGAGGCACAGTGGCCGCAGTAGTACATTCCGTCTTTCCGCAGCAGATAATGCGGTACTTCCTGATAGGCGATGGTTTGCAGATACGGATCATCAGGAATCTCGATCATGACCTCTTCAATCGTCAGCTTCTTCATCGCTTCCGTCACTTTCATCTGCGTTTTCGCCGATTTTCGAATCATCTTCCATGAAATCAAAAATCGAGGTCAACTGCTGTTCATCGGTGATTTTTTGTTTGACTTGTTTTTCGCCGGTTGCAACGCGAAGTATCTGTTGGATCTGCTTGACCTTTTCGGCGTCTTCAAGATTTGAATCGAGGATGGTTTGAACGGATGTCCCTGTCTTTTTTTCGAGCTTCTCAGGCTTCTCGCTATCCTCATTGGTTTTTGATGTGCTTGCACGATACGATCCGTTATGACCGACTTTCGTTTGATCGCCGATATAGTACTGTCGAATGATGCCAAAGAGATCTTTATCATCACCGCCAATAACACCAACATTTCCACGTCTTTCAGAGTTCTTCGATAAAACATCCAGGGCGAAATTCAATGCGCTTTGGATTGATTTCCCTTCTTTGAGTATCGATGTGCCGACTTCATCGTCGAGGTTGTCACAGATCAAGTTGTGAATGAAATCAATCATCGGACTGTGTGCTTCGGTCAATTCTTCCAGCATCTTCGCGTAGGCTTGTTCTTTTACGGTTTGTTCCATTTTGTTTTCCTTTCAAGTTTCAAAACGGTATGATCAGCCGTTCATAAGCGGCTTTCAATGTGACTTCGTTATTGATCTTATTTGTCCAGGCGTAGTATGTTGGCCGCTCGACATGGAGTAATTGGCAAATCTCGATTTCCTTCAACTTCATGTCATATTTCAGCCGGATCAGCTCGCCATAGGGTGTCCCTTCGTATTTGGCTTTGATTTGCTCAATGATTCTCGCCCATTTCTGATCGTCTGTTTTGCCACTTTTCTTAACTTCCGGATAATTGTAGAGGTAATAATCAACCTCTTTCTTGAACAGTCTCACGGTCGATTTTCCCCTTTCAAGCGTATGTTTTTCGCTTTATCGCTGTAGACTTCGACACAGTATTTTTTCGATCGTTGGTAGATCCGGGACCCAATGGCTTCATCGATTTCGAGTAATTCATTGATGAACTTCTCGGAACTAATGATGGTGATCAGATCCTTATTGATGTAGCGATGATTCAACAATTCAAAGGCAAGGTTGATGTCCGCGGTTGTTGGCGGTTTTCCTTTTTCGGATTTAAAGAAATCATCGATATAGAGAACTTTGACACTCTTGAAGCGGTTGATTTCATCCGCATAGTCCGTCCCATCGGCTACCAGTGATTTTTTTAACGTGACCACATCATCACGCCAACGCATGTACAGAGCTTCGTTTCCGTGTTGCATGAGCTCGTTGACAACCGCCGTGCAGATGTGACTTTTCCCGGACCCGACTTGGCCACCGGCGAAAAACCAGTTACCGTAGGTGTCATCGATGAACCGTAAGCCAGCATCTTTGATGTTCCGCTGCCATTCACTGTTGGTTTCGAATTTCTCGAATGTATAGTCTTCCAGTAGGTTTGATAGCCCACTGCGCTTAATGATCTGTAAACTTTTACGGATGGTCTGACATTCGCAAGGTTTCAACGTTTGGAAGCCATCGAGGATGACCATGAAGTATCCGCGGTTCAAACATTTCTCGCAGTCATACCCGGCTAACTTCCCGGGCTCGGCGTTGTAAGCTTCTGCTTGCTTCGTTTCATAATCGATTCGTCGTGATTCCCCATTTGTCATTTCCGGCATCCGGTTTCGTATCGGTTCCATTCTTCATCACCTCTTTTTCTTTGACTGGGAACACGCCTTGCCAGTTATGGAAGATACTCTCGTTGATACATGCGATGATGTTCTGACCCTCTGCGGCCAACTTATCCAAATCCGTGCAAAGCATTTCTTTGGCTCGATCCGTCATCGCTTTTTTCATGGACTTTCGCATTCGATCAAACTCGTTGAGTGCTGATAATAGATCCATATTTCCGTTTGCGTAGGATTCAAAAACACCTATATCTTTTCTATCCTTACCTAACCTATCCTTACCTAACCTAACCTGTGTCTCCATAATGGATACATCCTGTATACATTCGTGATTTTGAAGCCGATAAGCCTTGTTTTCATCGAGCACAAGTTGTGCTTTTTCGTTCTTGTATTTTGTCTCGCTGTACCGGTCGTTTTGGATGTAATTGTGAATTTTCCAGTGTTTGATGACGACCACACCTGATTCAAACGGGATGATGAATTTCTTCATGATCAGCAGATTCATGTCGTCGTCTTTACACCCCACCATGCGTAGAATTGTCTTCGGTTTATTGATGAATCCGTCATCATCGGCTCTCAGTGATAAGTGAAAGTAGAGCAATTGAGAGGTTGCAGGCATATCCAAGAATGCATCAGAATCAATGATTGTCTTTGCGAACATGCGGCGTTCAGCCAATGTGATTACCACCTTTCTTCATATAACCCAGTTGCAACTGACTAAGGCGCTTGTTCTGCATTTATGATAGTTACACCTACTAACTCTTCAATCGTCTTGTGGTAGAGCCTAGAAAGAACTTGTAATTGAATTGGAGTTGGCATGCATAACCCGTTTTCTATTCGTGACAAGAGTGACTTATCAAATCGATGATCAAGTTTTCTTAATTCAGTTACAACCGTGTCACCCCATAAACCAGCCTCTAGCCGGCGCATCTTCAAGTTGTTTGTAAATGAATATTGTTGTTCATCGACACCCAGGATCCTATTTGCTTTCCGGATGGGTCTAAACGTATGTTTTGCCCGGTTCGACATTTCTTCTTTGAATGTTCTTATATCGTCGCGATCGTCGGAACGGTAGTATCCGGAACTCTTCGAGGTGGATACGATCACAAAGTCATCCCCGTTGTCTTCCATGCGAAGCAGCATGACTTTGCGGCGCGCTTCTCGTTCTGATGTATTCCACAGTGTAGCTAAATCAAATTTCGAAATAGCATTCTCTTTCCCGATGGGGATTGATTCGTAGTGGTTCATGGTTCTATTCCTCTTCGACAAACGAATAGATTACTGTGTTAATCCAAACGTTGTGTTTTTTACCGCACTCCGGGCATGTGACTCCACCTTCGCTAGAATTGACTCCGCCATCGTAGACGATGTTGAACTTATTCAGTTCTTTTGAATTGAACTTGCTAGCGATGTCTTCAAACGATGTCCTATGATGACAATGAGGGCACACAACAGAATCCATCTCGCGTGTCTCTTTTTCATTGATGGTTCCAAATTGGATAAAATTATCCATCAGTGAGTTAAAATTGACATTTTCAAGAATCTCGTAAAGTCTTTCCACTTGTGCGCTACGCCACGCTGTCATCGCGTAAGAGTGGACTGAACCGTTGTAGTGATGTTTATTCGCCTCTATGTGCTGCTTACACGCTTTTTTAGTCAGGAAGAAAGTATTTGGTTGCAATACATTTTCAACAATTTTGTAATTGCGTAGATCATAACGGCTTCCGTTATCAGGATCATGTTCATTCAAAAAATCAACAAGTTCTTCCAATTCATTGATTTCGTCCATGTCCTCAACATATTCTTCGTTATCCTTTAGGTAAGTCTTGGCTGCTTCGATTGTTGATCCGAACTCTTCACAACAATGTGAGTCATAAATGACGGATCCGTCTTGATAACCATCTGCAATACCACCTTTTTTTTCAGTCTGTGCGACCGTCCAAAACCGCGGCTCTGCTTGGCAATCGTGTTCTTGTGTCAGCATTTCTTGCTGTAGATTTTTTAGAAATTCAACGTCTTCCTTTGTGATGATTCTATTCATGATTTACCTTTCTGCTCAGTATTGAGCAAACTTGATTTCAATTAACAATCCGGATTTCACTAGACAACTTCCCAATCGGTGGCGATCAAATCATCAAGAGATGGTTGCCACCCTTTTACTCGGAGTGATCCGTTTGGTTGTGATAGGCGACATAACCAATAGGGATCATTTGTTGGAGTAATTCTATATGCGATTTTACCGTCGATTCTTCTTGTAATCGCGTCGCCGGTATCTGCTGCTGCTTTTGCAGCTTCGTAAATGTTCATTTGTTTCCTTTCGTTCTCATTTTTTCGAGTTTTTTTCGCTTCTCTTCATTGGTCGATCGCGTGTAGATCCTCGTTGTCTCTAGCCGGCTATGGCCGAGAATGTCCGCGAGATCAAGGGGATTGTTGTACTCTTCCATGAACTCTTTCGCGAAGAGGTGCCGGAAGCTGTGCGCGTGAACGATGCGCTTATTGACTTTTGCGGAGCCGGCTATGCTTTTCATCTTCCGCCAAATCGTTACTTCTGATAGATTGAAGAGCCGCCCGGTTTTAATGTGATGCTCTCGACAGTATTTTCTAAGCTCGCGGGCTAGTTCTTGCGTCAGGATGATGATCCGGTCCTTCCCTTTGTTCCGCACGTTGATGTAGAAGGTTTGAATATTTTCTACCGTGAAGTACTTGAGTTCACCGATCCGAATACCCGTCGTCGCAATGATCTTCATGATCAGGTAGATATCGTCATGCCCTAACTTCTTTGCAAAGCGCAGCAAGCGCTTATAATCTGCCGGGCTGATCACTTCATCCAAGCTCGTTTTCTGTTGCATCTTTAACTGCTTCACCTTCATGTCTTTATTGCCGCACCAGTACAGAAACTTATTGATGGCCACGATGTATGAGTTGATGCTCGATGGTTCGTAGTCACTGTCGGTTAGCGTTTTTTTAAAGGCTATTACGTCGTCTTTGCTGATGTCGTTGTCGTGATCTAGAAAATCAATGAACTTCATGACGTCTGATCTGTATTTGCTTAGTGTCCTGTCTGCCTTTTCAAGCCGACGCAGGAAGATGATGAATTCATCCAGTCTTGGGATCAGGTCGTTTTTCTTCAATGCTCATACACCTCTGTTTCTGATTACTGATCATCTCGACATGTTCCATACATTGCTATTAATCCAAACACGATGATTAATGACCCAGGGATTATCAATGCTTCGAGGGACTTAGCGCCTTCAACTGCGAAGCCGGATGTGATCACAATCCCGATTGAGATATTCGTGAGTAGCCTTGTGGGCCAATACACTTTGTTTTTGAGTTTTACCATTTCCTTACCTAGTTCTTGTTTTGTATTGGCCTAAAAACTACTGATTGACATTTTTTACTGTTAATTGGTAAACTTTCTCTTTTTTGCATTTCAGAATTCAATTGAATTGATTCAAGTTCTTCATCAAGCAATCCGTTCTTCTCATACCAATCAATGTCAATTTTTAATTTTGATACAATGATCGATGTGGGTGCTAATGAATGGTGAACATTTATGAATCCTTCTTTTTTTAGTTGTATTCGAATTTCTAGTAATTTTCTTTGCGCCGTTCGTTTATGTATTCCAAGCGCCATTGAAAGATCATCTGCATTCCAAAATGGTTTTCTAAGTAATTCTCTTAATGTCATTTTTTTGCACCTCAATTTCTAAGTTTCTTAGACATTCTTTTCAAAAAAAATATCATCGACTGAAACATTAAAAATCTTTGCAATTTCTTTTGCCTGAGCAATTGTAGCGATATTTGGATCTTTCTCAATCTTTGAATAAGTTTGAGCATGAATTTTGAGCAATTCGCCCATTTTTTCCATGCTGTAGCCGTGAACTACCCGATAATCTCGCAGAGTGTTAATTTTCATTACACCTCACCGCCTTTCGTTGTTCAAAGTATATTCTACGTTTCTTAGAATGTCAACGCATTTTCTTTGATACTTAGAATATAGATTGATATACATAGAAAATTATCGTATGATATCCACAAGAGGTAGAAATATGGAACTAAAAGAACGAATTCGTATACTTCGCGAACGAAACGACATGACGCAAGAAGATCTTGGTAACAAATTGGGAATTAGCCTAAAAACTATCTCATCGTGGGAAACCGGACGTAGTGAACCAAGAATGGGGATGATTGAGAAGATGTCCAGTATATTTGGTGTGAGAAAATCGGATATCATCGGTGAAGTCAGATCAAAAAATATTATTCCTGTTATTGGGAAAGTAGTTGCTGGTCTTCCTATTGAAGCTGTACAGGAGATTATCGATTATGAAGAAATATCTCCTGAACTTGCAAAAACAGGTGATTTTTTCGCATTGCAAATCAATGGTGACAGTATGCAGCCAATAATTATTGATGGTGATATTGCTATTGTTAGGAAACAGTCTGACATTGAAAGTGGACAAATCGGAATAGTTCTAGTCAACGGAAATGATGCAACTGTCAAAAAAATTATTAAAAGAGAGACTGGCATCATGTTAGTCCCATTTAACAGCAACTATGAACCGATTGTTTATAGTGAATATGAGATTCAATCCATTCCAGTTGAAATTGTTGGTCGCGTTATTGAAATCCGCAGGAAATTTTAATCATGCTAACTAAACTTAGGAAAGATAAAAAAATCATTTACGGATTCAGATACAACTACAAGGATCCGATGGGACTATGGAAGAAGAAAGAACAGCGAAATGAAAAATGGTCGAGACAGAACGCGATCGATGCCGAGACTATTTTCATTGAATCAATCAAGAACCGTGACATCAAGACTAAGATCACACTCGATGGTCTATTCGAAGAATATATCAAACAAAAAGATCGCGATTTGATGAAGTTGCGATCACAATACGACAACCGAAAAGTCTATGAAAAACACCTCAAGCCCTATCTTGGACCGATGATTCTGGCAAATATAGAGCCAGTTCATATCGAGAAGTGGCAAGAGAAGTTGTTGAACACAACCTATACTCGCGGCAACAAGGAATCCGGGGCGCAGCGAGATGAACACTATGACAACCGGACATTGGAGAAGATCCAAACACTGCTCAATGCCCTCTTCGAATATGCGATCACAAAGAAGCTGAACAACTTCAATCCATTGCGCTACGTCGGCTTCAGAAAGCGCCGCGTCGTGCCGAAACAGCAAACCATGAGTATTATCACCCCTAAGCAGTTCAACGCGCTGTATCGCGTGATCCAAGCCCAACCGAAGGTCACACGATGCAATCCTGACGAAGAGCTTGTCCGTTTGCAACACACCGTCATCTTTTCGATTCTCTTTTGGTGCGGATTGCGTAAAGGTGAATTGATGGCTTTGGATATTAGAGACTATGATTTCATTCATAAAGAGCTCCAAGTATATAAAAACTGGGATTATACCAACAAGATCATCACGCCTCCGAAATCGAAGAACGGTACGCGAAATGTCGTCGTGCCGAAAGAAGTCGACGAAGCAATCATTCAACTGATCTATCACTATCGGACATTGCCAGGATACGAAACCTGTCTTCCGTTGGTTTCCTTCTATGATCGGCTTGCACCGACAACGCTGTGCAACATCAAAAACTTTTATTTTAAGAGAGCCGGATTGGATCCAATCGACATCCACGATTTCAGACATTCCCATGTATCCTATCTGATGAACACCGGATACAGCGACATCCAAATTGCGAAGCGGATCGGAGATTCCAGGGAAGAAGTCGATAAAACCTATGCTCACCTATGGAGAGACAAGCAAAACGAGATGGTCAGTGATATGACACGTAAGCCGAAAAGAACGTTGACATCGAAGAACTTCACAATAAAAAAAGGGCACCTTCCTGAGCCCGTCAAAAACATTCATATTGGATCAGAAATTCCATCGATATCCTGATTTATTCGATTTAAAAAAAGATGATTTTCTAGAAATTCCATCAACTTTCCATCAACTATTTCTAAATAATCACACGAAAGCATCAAAAAAGCCCTTAAATAGGGCTTTTTCTTACCGCTTGGAGCGGATGATGGGAATCGAACCCACATAGTCAGCTTGGAAGGCTGAAGTTCTACCACTGAACTACATCCGCAAAAATTGGTGACCTGTTGGGGACTCGAACCCCAGACCCACTGATTAAAAGTCAGTTGCTCTACCACCTGAGCTAACAGGTCATCTATTTGGCTGGGGTACCTGGATTCGAACCAGGGGAATGCCAGAGTCAAAGTCTGGTGCCTTACCACTTGGCGATACCCCAATTTAATGGTGGGGGGGGACGGATTCGAACCGCCGAACTCGGAGAGAATTGATTTACAGTCAACCGCGTTTAGCCACTTCGCTACCCCCCCATAAACGGTATCGCACCTTGAGGAAATATGGTGCCGGCTATAGGACTCGAACCTACAACCTACTGATTACAAATCAGTTGCTCTGCCAGTTGAGCTAAGCCGGCAGTAAGAAATAATGGTGGAGGTTGAGGGGCTCGAACCCCCGACCCTCTGCTTGTAAGGCAGACGCTCTCCCAACTGAGCTAAACCTCCGTACGCCATAGCGCTTAATAAATATACCATGATAGGTTTTGACCGTCAACAAATATCTTCCTTTTTTACGGCTTTAACCAGTGTTTTCATCCCTTTGCGTTCATGGTATAATTGTACGGAAAAAGAGGGCCTGAACATGTTGAAGGTATATAACAAGCGCGCATTGACACGCAATCAACGCTTCGTCAAAGCGTTATTATACGGAGGAGCGGCGACTGTCGCCGCAATTATCGCCTATGCGGTCATCTCATCCATCCTCCCGTTTGAATTATCCCTGCTGTATGTCGGTTTCGGATACGGGATCGGTTATGTTATTAGGACTTTCGGTAAAGGCGTGCAGCCGCGCTTCTCGATCCTGGGTGCCGTATTGATGGCAATCTGTTTCCTGATCGGCGATGCGATCGTATTGGTCGGTTGGAGCGTGTTGTTGGATCCTGTCGCGTTGATCAACGTTACCCTCTTCAATCTTGGCTATCTTATCGGCGGAGGTGTCTATGGATGGTTGGGATTGGCGTTTCGTTTAGCCGGCGTGTATTACGCCTATGTCGAATCGCGCATCGTATAACTGAACCGAGGTAAACGAATGTTCTACAGAGAAACCTGGGCCGACATCGATTTGGACGCCCTGCAGGAAAATATCGAAAAATGTGAAGCATGGAGCGGCAAAGCGGTTTTCGCCGTCATCAAAGCGAACGGATACGGCCACGGCGACGAGTTCATCGCGCGCAAGGCTTTATCATCTGGAGCAAAGATGCTGATGGTATCGTCGATGGACGAAGCGATGTCGTTGCGAAATAAGAAAATCATCGGGGACATCCTGATTCTAGGCTATGTCCGTCCGAAAGATGTAAGACTGGCATTGAAGTATGATATCCGAGTGACCGTCACTTCATTGGACTGGCTCAAGGAAGTCGTCAAGTATCAGGTCAAAGGCTTGATCGTCCATGTGAAATATGATACCGGGATGAACCGCTTAGGCGTCAAACTGATTGAAGAAATCAGGGAAATCCTGGATATCTGCGATCGTTTCGGCATCGTGACCGAAGGGATCTTCACGCATTTCGCTTCCAGCGACGATGCGGATAATGTCCTGACAAACAAGCAATTCGTTAAATTCGAAGCGTTGCTGGATGAATTGAATCGTGAGTTCAAATGGATTCACTGTGCCAATACCGACGCGGCGCTCCACTTCCCCGAAAACCGATGCAACGGCGTGCGGATCGGATTGGCCATCTACGGCTATTCGACCTTCCGGCATGACCTAAAACCGGTGATGCATCTCTATTCTAAAATCGTGCATGTAAAGAAAGTCGAAGCCGGCGAAACAGTCAGTTACGGCGCCACCTATACGACGAGTAAACCGGAATGGATCGCGACGATCCCCATCGGCTATGCGGATGGCTGGAATCGACGGCATCAAGGGGATGTCGCCTATATCGGCGATGAACCGTGCGAATATGTCGGTCGCATCTGCATGGATCAGACGATGTTGAAACTGGAGAATTATCATCCGGTCGACACGGTCGTCGAACTGCTTGGCGATCATGCCACCGCGATCAAGATGGCGAAACATATGGAAACGATTCCTTACGAGATCTTGACGCAAGTCAGCGACCGTATTCCGCGATGTTACTATGAACATGGCAAAAAAATCGGCGAAGTCCACTCCAGAATGAAATAACTGCCCGGAAATACCGGGCTTTTTTATATATTTCAGTGATCCTTCTTCGACGATGCCAATCAGATTCTCGTGCTGTAGATGTCGTAAATCAGACGGGCGATCTGCTCAGGCGGTTCCTTGGTACCGTTCTGCAGCCAGACTACGAAAGTGTTGTAGATCGATCCGGCATACGAATGAAGCAGATACTTGCGTTGCGCATCGGCAGGATCCGGCAGAAAGAACTCCAACAGATAGTTGGTGATGGTATCGAGCACGATGTTCCCCATGTTCGCGCGCAACAAGAGCTTGATTTCATTTCCATAACGTAGAAGATACGTGAAACAGTATGAAACGTTCGGATATGTGATGTGTCCGTCGTTGACTGAGAAACGTACGGCGCCGGCATGGAATTCCGCTTTCTTCTCCGCAAAGAAATCGCGTACGATCTCTTCCTTCGAATTGTAATTGCGATAGAAAGCCATCCGCGAGACACCG
This sequence comes from Erysipelotrichaceae bacterium, assembly GCA_049684955.1. Classification (GTDB taxonomy): domain Bacteria; phylum Bacillota_I; class Bacilli_A; order Erysipelotrichales; family Erysipelotrichaceae; genus GWE2-51-13. Next base: position 313 of record JBAVGP010000079.1, on the reverse strand, counting down.
GCGCGGGTTGTGATCTCCGTGATGGTGATCTCATCCAACGGCTTTTCGCGCAACAGCTGCATGAATGCGATGAACATGCATTCTTTGAGGAACAATCCGTTGTTCTTTTTGGGCTGCATAAACAAATCCCCCTTCTTTGTCACATTTCGGCTGGATGGAATTGACTATTCATCCTGTCGTGTTACATTTGTATCATGTGATAATGTTATCAAAGATTTGCCTACGCTGCAATCGTTACTGCAAAACGAGAGGGGGAATTGCCGAAATCATCCATTCGTGGTACGGTTATGTTACCTAAGAAAGAAGTGATTTA
>JBAVGP010000078.1:0-2136 GCA_049684955.1 Erysipelotrichaceae bacterium | reverse complement strand
TGCTTAGCCCGATCATAATCGACATTGAAAAAAATCAGCCAAATTACGATGAGTGCCGTGATCAAGATCCCGATTCTCTTCCGTTTTGAAATGCGCATATCGAATTACCCTCCATCCCCATTGGTGATTCCATCATAGCATAAAAATTGCGCAATGATGCGAATCGGTTTTTACGGGAACTTGCAAAACCATCCCCACTATGTCAGAATAACCATGGAATTCACAGATAGGTAAAAACATGGAAAAATTTTGGTTGGAAATCACTCACGAATGTAAACAATCCGGCGCCCGCACCGGAATACTTCATACCCCCCACGGCGACGTCCTGACGCCGATGTTCATGCCGGTCGGGACTTTGGCGACCGTCAAGTTCCTCTCCCCCGAAGAAATCACGGACATCAAATCCGGGGTCATTTTGGCGAACACATACCATCTTTGGCTGCGGCCAGGCGATGAAGTCATACGCGAAGCCGGCGGTCTGCATAAATTCATGAACGTCAAAAACCCGATCCTGACCGATTCGGGCGGTTTCCAGGTCTTTTCCTTGGGCGATACACGTAAGATCGCCGAAGAAGGGGTCACCTTCAAGAATCACATGAACGGCGACACATTGATGCTGAGTCCGGAGAAATCGATTCAGATCCAGAATAATCTAGGTGCCGACATCATCATGAGTTTCGATGAATGTCCGCCTTTTCCGGCGACCTACGACTATATGCTGGCGAGCGTCGAACGTACGCTGCGTTGGGCACAGCGGGGTAAAGACGCCCATCAGCGGCCGGACGACCAAGCGCTTTTCGGGATCGTGCAAGGCGGCGAATTTCCTGAACTGCGCGAATTATCCGCGAAAAAACTGGTAGAGATGGACTTCCCGGGATATTCGATCGGCGGCACGTCGGTCGGCGAAACCAAGGAAACCTTATATAAGATGGTCGATTACGCAGTCAAATGGCTGCCCAAGGACAAACCCAGATACCTGATGGGCGTCGGATCCACCGACGCCATCCTGGAAGGGGTCCTGCGCGGGATCGACATGTTCGACTGCGTCCTGCCCACCCGGATCGCGCGCCACGGGACCCTCATGACAAGTGAAGGCCGCGTCAACATCCGTAACGCGAAATACGAGCGTGATTTCGGGCCTTTGGATCCTGAATGCGACTGCTACACATGCAAGAACTTCTCGCGCGCTTATCTGCGTCACTTGATCCGTTGTACGGAAGGACTGGGACAGCGTCTGCTTTCCATCCATAACCTGCGCTTCCTGACCAAATTGACCGAAGATATCCGCGACGCGATCAACGAAGACCGCTTCCTTGATTTCAAAGCCGACTATTTCAAACGCTACGATCTCAACAGCATTGATTCGAGGGGCTTCTGATGAAGACTGACGACTTCGATTTCCAACTTCCGCCGCATCTGATCGCTCAGACTCCGCTGAAAGACCGCAGCGCATCCAGATTACTGGTGGTGGACAGAAAAACAGGGAAGATCACCCACAAACATTTTTATGAGATCGGCGAGTATATGCAGGCCGGTGATGTATTGGTTCTCAATGAAACCAAAGTGCTGCCGGCACGCCTTTTCGGTGTCAAGGAAGGCACCGGAGCGCATGTCGAACTATTAATACTGAAGCATGAGGAAGATCAGACCGAATGTCTGGTCGGCAATGCGAAAGTGGTCAAAGTCGGGACCATCGTTTCCTTTGGAAACGGCGAACTCAAGGCCGAGTGTCTGGAAGTATTACCTGAAGGATTACGTAAGTTCAAATTCATCTACGACGGGATCTTCTATGAAATCCTGGACCGATTGGGCATCATGCCGCTGCCGCCATATATCAAAGAAAAGTTAGCAGATCCCGACCGTTACCAGACCGTCTACGCACGTGAAAAAGGCAGTGCGGCGGCACCGACCGCAGGCTTGCATTTCACCCCTGAATTATTGAAATCGCTCGAAGAGAAGGGTGTCGAGATTGTCAAGATCACATTGCATGTCGGTTTGGGGACGTTCCGTCCGGTCGATGTCCAAGATGTCTTGCTGCACAAGATGCACGAAGAGCAGTATTATGTATCCGAAGAAGCGGCGAAGCAATTGAATAAAGCGAAAAATGAAGGCCACCGCATCATCAGCGTAGGCACC
>JBAVGP010000077.1:0-4869 GCA_049684955.1 Erysipelotrichaceae bacterium | reverse complement strand
ATTCATAGGTTTCACGCTCCTTTATTTTCTCACGATTCTTATCCACGTATTCGAACAGCGGAATCGCATAGCCATAGGCTTATATAATTTATCATATTCACCGCGCTAAATCAATCTTTTTTCAATTCTTCCTGCAGAACTTCACACAATAATTTGACTTCTTCGGCGTTGAGCACCTTGTTTTTAAACAAGTCCGGGCGGACGCGCCAGGTCTTGCGCAGGGATTCCTTCAAACGCCATTGACGGACGTTATCGTGATGACCCGAAAGCAATACGTCGGGGATCGCTTCCCCTGCGTAATTCGCGGGACGGGTATATTGCGGATATTCCAGCAGGTCGTTCTCGAACGATTCATCCAGATGCGACGCTTCGGTGATGACGCCTTCACACAAACGGACGATCGCATCCGTCATGACCATGGAAGCCAATTCGCCGCCGGTCAGGACATAATCGCCGATTGAGATCTCTTCGTCCACCAAGGCCAGGATACGTTCGTCGAAGCCTTCGTAATGGCCGCAGATGATGATGATATGTTTGTGCTCTTGCTGCAGGCTGCGCGCTTTGCGTTGGTCGAAGCGGTTGCCGGCCGGACTGGTCAGGATGACATAGCTTTCCGGGGTACGTACCGCCGCCAGACAATCGGCGACCGGCTGTACCATCAGCACGAGTCCTTGGCCGCCGCCGAACGGATAATCGTCGACGCGCGTATGCTTGTTTTTCGTATAGATGCGCATATCGATCGTTTCGATCTCCACGAGCTCCTTCAGAATCGCCTTCTTGATGATCGACGTGGTCAGAAACCCTTCGAACATCTCGGGGAACAGCGTCAGGATGGTGATTTTCATCGCATCCCCTCCAGCAGCATCACATTGATTTTCTTGTTTGCGAGATCGACTTCCTTCACGAAGACCGGCAGATACGGGACCAAAATGTCCTTGCCTGATGTCTTGATGCGAAGGACATCATTGGCGTTGGTCGGCACGATTTCCGTGATTTCACCCAATAAATTCCCTTCCAGATCATAGGCTGACAGCCCGATCAGCTGGAAACTGTAGAAACCTTCATGCATGGCGGTGTCGATCTCGGCGACATTGACCCACAGGTTCGCCCCGACCAAAGGTTCGACCGACGTCAGATCGGGATATCCGACAAACGTCACCAAGGCATGGTCCTGATGGAAACGCAGCGAAGAGACGGTCAAGATGAGTTCTTGTCCGTTTTGTTGCGTGCTCAGTTTACGTTTGACTTTGAAGCGGTCTGCGGGCACATCGGTGAGGATCTTGATCTTCACTTCCCCTTTGATGCCGAAACCGCGTACGATCGTCCCTACTTTTAGTTTTTCCATGTTACCTCAAAAAAAGGATGCTTGCGCATCCTAATACGATTCGAATTTAATCGAGATGCGTTTGTTTTCCAAGCGTGACGCGACGCTCATCATATTGCGGATCGCCGAAGCCATCTGGCCCTGGCGCCCGATCAGGCGTGCGATGTCTTCGCTTTTGGCGTATACGTAGAGCAGGATTTCCTTGTCATCCAGGCTTTGCATCGTTTTGACGCTCAGGCTGGCTTTGTCTTCAACCATGGGTTCGACCAGGTTATGCAAGGCTTGTTCCATCGAGACCATGATTATTTACTTCTTTCGTCGTGGAACGTCTTCATGATTCCGGCTTGGGATAACAGATTGCGCACGGTATCGGACGGTTGCGCACCGGCACGAAGCCATTTCAACGCGAGTTCGGCGTCGATCTTGATTTCGGCCGGTTTGGTGGTCGGGTTATAGTAACCCAGGTTTTCGATGAAACGTCCGTCACGCGGAAAGCGGGAGTCGGCGGCGACGATACGATAGAAAGGATCCTTTTTGGCGCCCATTCTTTTTAAGCGAAGTTTTACTGCCATAAATACACCTCCTTGTTTTTACCAGCAAAGTATACCATAGAATATCGGTCTGTCAAGGGGTAAACCTTGACACCTATTTCTTGAAGTTCATCCCTGATTTGCTTGCCATGCGCGAGAACAGACGCATTTGTTCTTTGGATTTCTCGAACTGGCTGATCAGCCGGTTGACATCCGTCACGGTGACCCCGCTGCCTTTGGCGATGCGGGCTTTGCGTGAGGCACGCAAGATGGACGGATTGTTTCTCTCTTCGATCGTCATACTGTAGATCATGGCTTTGCTTTTCTTCATCGAAGCATCGGTTTCTTCATCGTTGATCTGGCCGGCCATCTGGCTGGCACCCGGGATCATCTTCAGCAGATTCTTCAGCGAGCCCATCTTGGAGAGTTGGTTGAATTGTTCCAGCATGTCCTCGAAGGTGAATTGGCCGTTCATCATGCGCTGTGCGGTCTTGACGCTGGCATCCAGCTCCATCTTTTCCTCGGCGCGTTCGGCCAAGGTGACCAAATCACCCATACCTAAGAGTCGGTCGGCCATGCGGTCGGGATAGAACAGGTCGCAATCGTCGATCTTTTCGCCGGTACCGACGAATTTCACGGGGACATCCGCGACCGAACGGACCGATAAGACGGCGCCGCCGCGCGCATCTCCGTCGAACTTGGTGACCACCAAGCCGGTGATGTCCAAGAGTTCATGGAAGGATTTGGCGACGTTGAGGATATCCTGACCGGTCATCGCGTCGACGGTCAGCAGGATTTCGTCCGGTTTGACGAGTTGTTTGATTTTACGCAGTTCTTCCATCATCGCTTCGTCGATATGCAGACGACCGGCGGTGTCGATGATGACGGTGTCGGCGCCTTGCTGCTTGGCGAACGCCATCCCGTTTTTGACGACGTTTACCGCGTCTTTACTGTCTTTTTCCGCATAGACTTCGACGCCGATCGACATTCCCAAAATCTTGAGTTGGTCGATGGCAGCCGGACGGACCAAGTCGGCGGCGATCAGGATCGGTTTACGATTCTGTTTCTTCAGAGCTAAATTGGCGAGTTTAGCGGCTGAGGTCGTCTTCCCTGTCCCCTGCAGCCCGACCATCATCAGGACGACGGTCTTGCCTTGGGTATAGGATATTTCAGTCGATCCCGCACCTAACAGTTCGATCAGCTGGTCATGGATGATCTTGATCAGGGTTTCCTGCGGATTCATCGAGGTAAGGACTTTTTGGCCTAAGGCTTTCTCTTTGATGTTGTCGAGAAAAGACTTGACGACCTGGATGTTGACATCGGCTTCCAGCAGTGCGAGCCGCACTTCCTTCAGCAGGTCCTCCATGTTCTTTTCAGTCAGTTTGTCGGATTTCGTGATATGTCGGAACGCTTCCGTGAAGCGTTGGGTGAGTGCGTCGAATGCCATGGTTTCCTCCTAGAAAAGGTTGTCGTCGGCGCTGAACGGCGTGACGAGATAGGTCTGTATCCCCGCGATTGCTTGGGCCATCAGGGGTTCGTAGTCGACTTTCTGTTCTTCGTAGCCGACATAACGGCTTTTCGGCTTGATGACCGGATTGAGCACTTTGAAGATCGTGCAGCAGTCTTCATAGGGCAGAATCGAGGTTTCATAGGTGCCGATATTCTGCGCCATCGCGATGATTTCAAGTTTATCATGCGTGATCAGCGGACGTAATACCAGAATGTCGACGACTTCCTGGATGACCTGCATACTGTAAAGCGTTTGGCTCGCGACCTGTCCGATACTGTCGCCGGATATGATCGCCAGCAATTTGTTTTCCAGCGCGACTTTTTCGGCGATGCGGTACATCATGCGCCGCATCAGGGTGATCGCATAGGTATTTTCAGCCTTGTTATAGATTTCCATCTGGATGGCTGTGAACGGCACGACATGGACTTTGATGCGTCCCTGGTGCACGCTGAGCAGCTTGGCCAATGCCAATACCTTGTCTCTGGCTTGATCGGAGGTATAGGGCGGCGCGGCGAAATGGATCGCTTCGATCTCGACCCCGCGTTTCATCGTCTGATAGGCTGCGACCGGCGAATCGATCCCGCCCGAAAGCATGACAAGCGCTTTGCCGCCGATACCGACCGGGAAACCGCCTGCGCCTTGGAAGGTCTTGACGGTCAGATAGGCGTCTTGTTCCTGGATTTCGACCAGGACTTTGATCTTCGGATTGTGGACGTCGACTTTATGTTCGGTGGCGTTGAAAATCGCTTCGCCGACCATTTCATTGACTGCGGTAGATAACAAGGGATACGTTTTCACCTGTCTGCGCGAAATGACTTTGAAGGTCGTCGGCGCTTCGGCAGACATCAGTTCGACGGCCGCGGCGCAGAGGTTTTCGATCGTGTTTTCACATTTGACCGCGACGGAGAACGTGGCGATGCCGAAAACCTGCTGAAGATCGGCGGCGACTTTGTCTTCGTCCTCGCCATTCAGCATGATATAGATCCGGTTGTAATCGTAGCGGATTTTCAGAAAGGTGTATTTCGCCAAGCGTTGGCGGATGCGGTCGATCAGGCGTGAGACGAAATCCTTGCGGTTTTTGCCTTTGGTCGACAGTTCGCCGTAGCGGACGATGATATATTCAGCCTTATACTTTTCCATAGGTGTTGATCCCTTCATCAAGTAAACTCAGGAACTGATCGATTTCTTCGATTGTGTTGCTTGCGCCCAGTCCGATCCGCAGACTTCCGTCCAGACGTTTCTGTTCCAGATGCATGGCGCTTAACGTATGCGAAGGTTGTTTGGTTTTCGAGGAACAGGTGCTTTGCGCGGAAATGAGGATGCCATGGGCGTTGAGCCAGTTCATCATGACTTCCGATGTGACCGTGAGACAGGAGATATTGAGGATGAAGTCGCTGCAGTTGTTGGCGGGACTGTTGATGACGACCGCGTCGAACTTGGCCAACCCATCCAGTAAACGTTGTTTCAATAGTTTCGCTTGGTTGCGATGGGCTTCCTGTTCTTCC
>JBAVGP010000076.1:0-17107 GCA_049684955.1 Erysipelotrichaceae bacterium | reverse complement strand
TTGTAGAAGATAAACCCCCTGTTCTACAGGGGAGTAAAAAAGAGCTTAAGCGGTGAGTAAAATAAAAATCCCCCGTGGTAAGATTGAAGAGCCTGACAGCACAACAATCAAGACGGAGGAAGTCTCTCATGAAAGACACACAAAGTTTATCACACACCACATTCAACTGCAAATACCACCTGGTGTTTGCGCCGAAGTACCGGAGACAAGTGATATACGGAAAATTGAAGCATGATATCGGCAGTATTTTGCGCACGCTGTGCGAGCGCAAAGGAATTGAACTGATCGAGGCGGAAGCCTGCCCGGATCACATCCACATGTTGGTCAGCATCCCGCCAAAGTTTAGTGTGGCGCAAGTGATGGGATATTTAAAAGGGAAGAGTACACTGATGATTTTCGAACGACATGCGAATCTGAAATACAAATATGGGAGTCGTGTCTTTTGGGCGAGAGGGTATTATGTGGACACGGTAGGGAAAAATGAGAAGAAGATCAAGGAATACATCGCGAATCAACTGCAGGAGGATCGGATGTATGATCAATTGAGTTTGAAGGAATATATTGACCCGTTTACGGGCGACCAGGGAAAATAAAGCAATGAAAAAGGCACCGTGAGGTGCCAGCTGAGGAAACGCTGCGGCTGTCAGGCCCTCGGCGTCCCGTGAGGGACGGCAGCAACAAGCCCTTATAGGGCGACATCAAACTACCGGCTAAGCCGGTAGTTATGATTTCAATAGATCGAATAACCAAAAGAAAACGGAAAACCCTTACGAATACTAAGGTTTTCCGCCTGTCATCTTTTTCGAAATAAAGGGACAATTCCTTCGCAATCAAAACGAATCTAGACGAATAGTTTCGGAGAACCCGCTTTCAAGGCATCCAACGCTTCAATGATGATATTGTGATCTTCCTGTTCGGTCAGACCGCTTACGCAGATCGCGCCGACCAAGCCCATCGAAGCCACGATGATCGGGAAACCGCCTTGCAGGATCGTATAGTCCGCATCGGTGGTCGCATAACGCTGATGCATCGCAGGAACATCGCCTTTGACTTTCGCGGCCGCCCACTTCGTCGAGTGGCTGAACAAGAAAACCGTGTTTCTCTTGCGGCGGATAAACTTCTCGTTATTGGCAGTCGAACCGACGGCTGAGAAATGATAAAGACATTGCTGGAAACTTGAAACATCGATCACGATCGGTAGTTTCAGTTCATTCGCTTTCTTCGTCAGATAATTGCCGATTTCAAGCGCTGTCAGCGCGTTGAATCCCGTAAAAACAAATCCCTTTTCTTCAAGCAAGATTTCATCCATAGGTTTCACCTCTGTGTTTATTATACGACGTATTTTCCGCCCGGACACAACAATTCTGACCAAGAGGTCAAAAATTATCAATGGTCAAAGTGCTTTATCAAATTTCGACAATTGTCGTATAAAATGCCTTCGATAAGGTAGATTCAGAGAACTTTGACAATCAAAAATATGTTAATTAATTATCTAATTGTCATTAAATTGATTAATCCGGATGATGAGTATAATATATAACATGTAAAGATGAAACTGCGAAAAATGCAAAGCAGAAAAAGGAGAAAAACATGAAATTCGAATTTATGACAGCGAACCGAATCATTTTCGAGCGAGGATCTATTTCCCGCATCGGAAAGTTAGCCAAGGAACTCGGTACCAAAGTTCTTTTGACAACAGGGATGCCGGCGGAAACGACCGATAAAGTAGTCAAGCTCCTTAAAGATGAAGGATTGGAAGTCGTCGTGGTTGTCGTCACAAAGGAACCCAGCATCGAAAACCTGGAAGTCAGCCTCGAATTGGCACGTAAAGAAAAAGTCAACGTCGTCGTCGGATTTGGCGGTGGCAGCGCGATGGATACCGGGAAGATCATCTCAGCGATGATCCATAACCCGGGTGAAGTATTGGATTATCTCGAAGTCATCGGTAAAGGCATGACCTTGTCCGTCCCTTCGATTCCGTGTATCGCCGTTCCGACCACTTCCGGCACCGGCGCCGAAGTCACCAAGAACTCGGTTCTCGGGTCGGTCACCAATAAAGTCAAAGTCAGCTTACGCAGTCCGTTCCTGCTTCCGAAGATCGTTCTGCTGGATCCCGAGATGACCGTCAGCGTACCGCCGGCAGTCACCGCAAGCACCGGTTTGGACGCCTTGACGCAAGTCATCGAACCGTTCGTATCGAATGCGGCGAATCCCTTCACCGATGCATTCTGCAGAGAAGGTATGAAGAGAGCTTCTGGATCATTGAAAATAGCGTTTGATAACGGATCCGACATCGACGCACGCGTCGACATGTCATTAGCGAGTCTGATGGGCGGATTGGCGTTGGCCAATGCCAAACTCGGCGCGGTCCATGGATTCGCCGGCGTCCTTGGCGGCATGTATCCGATTCCGCACGGCGTCTGCTGCGCCACCTTGTTACCGTATACCATCGAAACCAATGTCGAAGCCTTGAGCTCGAGAATGGCTGACAGCGAATATCTGAAACGCTTCGATGAAGTCGGACAGATCTTGACCGGCAATCCGAAAGCCAATGCCCGCGACGCGGTCAAATGGATCCAGGAATTGTGCGCGCATCTGAATGTCCCGCGTTTATCCGCCTTCGGCATCACCGAAAAAGATTTCCCGGAAATCGTTGAGAAATCGAAAGTCGCCAGCAGCATGAAGGGGAATCCCATCGTGTTGACGGACGAAGAATTGTTCGCCATCCTGAAGAGCGCCCTATAAAAAACAAAATGCTGATGACCAAATCGTCGTCAGCATTTTTTTGTGCTCTGATCCCAATCGAAACAACGGCAGTCTACTTCAGAAAATCCTCGCGCCGCGGCGTGAAGGCATCGATCAGCTTCCCCGGCTTGATGCAATTGATGCAATGCGGGACATTGCTGAGGAAAACGACCGAATCGCCCGGATTCATCAAGTGCAGCTCGCCGTCCAGATTACACTGGAACACGCCTTCGATGACGACACTGATTTGTTCATGGGGATGCGAATGCGGGGTATCGGTGAATACTTCCGAAAAAGTGAACTCGACGGCCATCAATGATGGGCAATTCGCCAAGATGCGGCGCGTGATCGGACCTTTGACGGGAATGATCCGCGTATCTTCATATTTGACAGGATTTGACATAGATTCCTCCTCGTTTGCGTTCATTATACATTCAACCAAGTTCCAAATACAAACGGTTTTTCCCTAAAAAATAGCGCGACGAGCGATGTGAGGGATGCATAATTCATCGTAATATAGACTCTATTCATAACAGGATGCGATTACCAAGAAATGCAATGCTCGTCACTTGCCGACAGAGAAATATCCGCCTGAAATTAAGATTATTTATTCGTGAAAAACAGGGAATAAAACCATCCGAAAAGTGTGTTTTATGTGAACTTTCAGCATGTTTTTCGCAAAAGTCGGATTTGGTGGGAAAAGGTCGCAAATGGTCGATGAAATCGCTTGCATCTCAATTGAAACTATCCGCCGAATCTGTCACGATAAGGCTACAGAGTCCAATCTCTGCGTTTTACAACACCACTTTAAAAGGAGGAAATCATGAAGAAATTTTTAAATGGAGTTGATAATGTCGTCAATGAGATGTTGGAAGGTTTAGTCAAAGCGAGCCCCTCGCTGAGACGTCCGGAAGGTTTGGAAGTCATCGTTCGCAGAAACAAAAAAGTCGGTAAAGTAGCGCTTGTTTCCGGCGGCGGATCAGGTCACGAACCTGCGCATGCCGGCTTTGTCGGAACAGGTATGTTGGACGGAGCCGTTTGCGGCGCAGTCTTCACATCCCCGACGCCTGACCAAGTATTCGGCGCGATCCAAGAAGTTTCGGCCGGTGCTGGCGTTTTATTGGTCGTCAAGAACTATACCGGAGACATTTTGAACTTCGAAATGGCCGCTGAATTAGCCGCCGGCGAAGACATCAAAGTCGCCACCGTCGTAGTCGCTGATGACGTTGCTGTTGAAAACTCGACTTGGACCGTCGGCCAACGCGGTATCGCGGGCACATTGTTCGTCCACAAACTCGCCGGAGCCGCTGCGGAAGCCGGAAAATCCTTGGAAGAAGTCAAACGTATCGGTGACAAGGTCGCCGCAAGTGTCCACTCGATGGGCGTCTCGTTGTCTCCGTGTATCGTTCCCGCCGCCGGCAAACCTTCGTTCGTCCTAGGCGAAAACGAAATGGAAGTCGGATTGGGAATCCATGGCGAACCTGGCACACACCGTGCTCCGTTAGCCAGCGCCCATGATGTCGTCGCTCAACTGTTAGAAAAAATCTTGGCGAAAGATTTCGCGAAGAACGCTGAAGTCGCCGTATTGGTTAACGGTTTAGGCGGAACCCCGTTGATGGAACTCTGTGTTCTCAACAACGAAGTCCACGACCAACTCAAAGCCAAAGGCATCACGGTTTACAAAACCTGGATGGGCAACTACATGACTTCGTTGGAAATGGCCGGCTTCTCGATCTCCGTCTTGAAGTTGGATGCCGAATTGAAAGCATTGCTTGACGCGCCGGCGAACACGCCTGCTTATATCTGCTAAAAAAGGAAGGTTGATCCACTATGTCATTGCATTCGAAGCAAATGGTAAAGATACTGTACGCTCTGGTCGATACCTACGATGAAAACAAAGAATATTTATCGGATCTTGATAATAAGATCGGCGACGGCGACCACGGGATAAACCTGGCTCGCGGTTACGGAGCGATCCGTGGGAAGCTGCAAAGCGCGACGGAAGACATCGACTTCAACAAACTTTTCAAAACCGTTTGCGGAATGACTTTGTTGTCGACAGTTGGCGGAGCATCGGGACCCTTACTTGGCACTTTCTACTTGGAAGCCGCCAAGAAATGCGAACCGGTCTTCGAAATCAGCGATGAGAAAGTCGTCGAATGCTTTGAAGCCGGATTAGCCGGGGTTATGAGTCGCGGTAAAGCGGTCGTGGGCGAAAAAACCATGGTCGACGCGATGTTCCCGGCAGTTGAAGTTCTAAAAGAAAAAGTCGCCGCGGGCAATTCGTTGAAGGAAGCCTTCACTGCCGCGACAATCGTCGCATACGCCGCCGCCGTAAGGACTGCGGACTATGCCGCCCAAAAGGGCCGCGCTTCGTATCTGGGTGATCGTTCGATCGGTCATCAGGATCCGGGCGCCGTATCCACCGCGATCTATTTCGATACCTTCGCGAAAACGTTGGAATGAAGATAGCACTGCTTGTCGTTTCGCATTCGAAGAAACTGGCGGAAGGGGTCAAGGAACTTGTATCGCAGATGGCCAATGGTGTCACCATTGAAGCCTGCGGCGGTATGAGCGACGGAACCCTGGGTACCGACAGTGTCGCGATCAGCGAAGCGATGGGAGCCCTAGCTTCAAAAAACGAGATGGTGCTGACGTTTATGGATCTGGGATCCGGCGTCATCTCATCACAAATGGCTTTGGATCTCTTGGAAGACGATGTCCGCGATAAAGTCAGATTGGTCGATGCTTCATTGATCGAGGGTGCATTCACTGCCGGAGTACTCATCTACGCCGGGATGCCGCTTGAAGAGATCATCCGCCAAGCTGAAAACGCAGGCAAGTCCAAGAAAATCTACGAATAAACTAAGACGCAGGGAATCAAATCCCTGCGTTTAATTATTCCGATGCACAGAAACCTTTCGATTGACAATCACAAGGCAACCGAGTAAAGTATGAATGACAAAAGAATCTCCTTTAACGGTAGTCCTGTGAGACTAAGAAGGGTCCTACGAAGATGGAAGCATCTTCATTCGTTCGCGAAACGATCCCCTTTTTCTTACAGAAGGGGATTTTTTTATAAAGGGAGACCCACTATGGAAACGGAAAAAATCATCGTCGATTCGGAAACGATGAAGCGTGCGCTGACACGCATCACCTACGAAGTGATCGAACGGCATAAGAATCTGGACAATCTGGTATTGGTAGGCATCAAGACCCGTGGAATCCCGCTTGCCAAACGGATCGCGGAACGCTTCAGACTCTTGGAAGGGATCATCATCCCGGTCGGGGAATTGGACATCACGCTTTACCGCGACGATATCCGGCACACCGACGAACCGGTCGCCAAAAAAAATGTCCTGCCCTTCGATGTGGCAGGGAAGCAAGTGCTGCTGGTGGACGATGTCCTATATACCGGACGTACAATACGGGCCGCGATGGACGCCGTGATGGATCTGGGCCGCCCCCAAAGCATCGGGTTGGCCGTATTGGTCGACCGCGGGCACCGTGAACTGCCGATCCGCGCCGATTTCGTCGGGAAGAACATCCCGACCTCCAAAGATGAAAGCATCAAAGTGGAAGTGGAAGAGATCGACGGGATCGATCGTATCCTGCTAACCAAAGCGATATAGATGGTTCTTTAACCGAGTACAGCGAGACCCGGAAGAGCTGCGGACGCAAACCTTTTGTTCCTGTAAGCTCTTCGCTCGAAACCTCGGGTCGTAGGGCTTTTTTAGCAAGGAGGGACACATCATGTCCGAAAGCATACCACTGAAACACCTGTTGAGTGTCGAAGACCTCCAAATCAGCGAAGTCGAACGCTTGTTGGAGCGGGCGGAAGCCTTCAAACAAGGCGAAGTGCTCACTTTAAACCGCGAAATCTATGCGGCGAACCTGTTTTTCGAAAACAGCACGCGTACGCATCGCAGTTTCGAGATGGCCGAGAAAAAACTCGGGATGGGCGTGATCCAATTCGAACCTTCCACAAGTTCGGTCAATAAAGGCGAAACCTTGTATGATACCTGCCTGACGATGGCGGCGATCGGAGTCGAAGTGCTGGTCATCCGCCATCCTCAAGACGAGTACTATAAAGGCTTACTTAACCTCCCGATATCGTTGATCAACGGCGGCGACGGGCGCGGACAACATCCGACCCAATGTTTGTTGGATTTGATGACGATCAGGGAAGAATTCGGACATTTCAAGGGATTGAATGTCGCGATCCTGGGCGATTTGCGGAATTCACGGGTCGCGCGCTCCAATGCGACGATGCTGAAACGATTGGGTGCCAATCTGTTCTTCGGCGGACCCGAAGAATGGCACGACGAACGGTTCAACGAATACGGGATCCGTGTGACTGTCGATGAAGCGGTGAAAATCGCGGATGTCGTCATGTTGCTGCGGGTGCAGCACGAACGCCATGACGGTCAAGTTTCTTTTTCGAAGGAAGAATATCACGCCCGCTTCGGATTGACGGTCCCGCGTTGGAACACGATGAAAGCAGGGGCGATCCTCATGCATCCGGCACCGGTCAACCGCGATGTGGAACTTGCGGATGCGCTGGTCGAAGCACCCAATGCCCGCATTGTGCGTCAGATGGAGAACGGTGTGTTTGCCCGCATGGCGGTCCTTGAGGCGATCTTGAAGGGAAGAGGCGCCGTATGAACTTACTGATCAAAAATGCCCGCCGCGTACTCAGGGATAATGAACTTGAAACCGTGGACGTGTTGATCAAAGATACTCGAATCATCGAAATCGGGCAAATCTGCCCGCTCATCGACAATGTTTTCGATGCGCAAGGTGCGCTGGTCACCGCCGGATTCATCGATGTGCATGTCCATCTGCGTGAACCGGGCTTCGAAGCGAAAGAAACCATCGCGACCGGAACGCTAGCCGCGGCGCATGGCGGATATACGACCATCTGTGCCATGCCCAACACCAATCCGGCACCGGATACGGTCGATAAGCTGAAAAAGGTCAATGAAATCATCAAAAAAGACGCGCTCATCCGCGTTTTCCCCTATGCGCCGATCACATTCGGACTCAAAACCGACAGTCTGACGGATTTCAAAGGGCTACAAGAAAACGGCGCCTTTGCTTTCACCAACGACGGAGTCGGCGTACAAAGCGGCAACACCATGTACGAAGCGATGAAGTACGCCAAAGAAATAAACGCGATCGTCGTCGCGCATGCGGAAGACGAAGGATTGAAGTACGGTGGGGTGATGCATGATGGCATCCAAAGCAAGCGACTCAATCTTCCCGGTATTCCGAGCATCTGCGAATCCTCGCAAGTCGCCCGCGATCTGTTGATGGCGGAAGCGTCCGGTGTCCATTATCATGTCTGCCACGTCTCAGCGAAAGAGACCGTCCGCATCATCCGCGAAGCGAAACGCGCCGGCATCGACGTCACGTGCGAAGTCACTCCGCATAACTTGTTGTTGTGCGATACGGACATCCTTACGGCGGATCCGAATTTCAAGATGAACCCGCCGTTACGTTCCAAGGAAGACCGCGAAGCGCTGATCGAAGGATTATGCGACGGGACGATCGATCTCATCGTGACCGACCATGCCCCGCATACCGTTGAAGAGAAACAGCGGGGAATGTTGGAAGCGCCGTTCGGGATCGTCGGATTGGAAACCGCGTTTGAGGTTCTCTACACGAAACTGGTGAAAACAGGGATCCTCACTTTGGAGAAATTACTGAACGTTATGAGCGCTTCGCCCGCAAAATTATTCGGGTTAGAGGAAGGGAAAGTCGAAGTCGGGGCCATCGCCGACCTGACCCTCATCGACATCGATAGAGAAACCACGATCGATGCGCAACGATTCTTATCAAAATCATCCAACAGTCCGTTTATCGGCTGGGAAGTATATGGCGAAACCGTAATGACGATCGTCGACGGGAAAATCGTCTGGAAAAGAGGCTAAATGGAAAAAGTACTATTACTGGAAGACGGAACACGCTTCTTCGGCGAAGGATTCGGATATGACGCGGACTGTATCGGGGAAGTCGTCTTCACGACCGGCATGACCGGTTATCAGGAAGCCATCACCGATCAATCATTCAACGGGCAGATCCTGACATTTACGTATCCGCTGATCGGGAATTGCGGGGTCAACCGCGACGACAGCGAATCGATCCATCCGACTTGCAAAGGCATCATCGTGAAGGAAGTCGCGCGCCGACCGTCCAACTGGCGCTGCGCGATGGATCTGGACACTTTTCTCAAACATAAGAAAATCCCCGGCATTTCGGGTATCGATACCCGCAAACTGACGCGCATGTTGCGCGATAAAGGAACGATCAAAGGCAGCATCGTCAGTGCCGACCAAGACTTGACTAACGTATTGGAGAGTCTGAAAAACACAAAACTTCTCAACGATCAGGTGCGCCAAGTCTCAACCCCGATGGCCTATCCCAATCCGGGCATCAAACGGCGCGTCGTCGTCGTCGATTTCGGATTGAAACACAGTATTCTGCGCGAATTATCCAAACGCGGCTGCGATGTCGTAGTCATGCCTTATAATTCAACCAGTTTTGAGGTCTTGGCTGAGCTGCCTGACGGCGTCATGTTGACGAATGGTCCCGGCGATCCCAAAGATGTTCCGGAAGCGGTCGAAATGATCCGCAGAATCCTCGGAAAGGTTCCAGTGTTCGGCATCTGCCTGGGTCATCAGCTCTTCGCCCTTGCCTGCAACGCAAATACCTACAAGCTCAAATTCGGTCATCGCGGATTCAACCACCCCGTGCGTGAAGTCGCGACGGGACGGATCGACTTCACCTCCCAGAACCACGGCTACGCGGTCGATCCCGACAGCCTCGCGAAGACTTCTTTGATGGTCACGCATATCGAAATCAACGACAATACCGTGGAAGGGATTCGCCACCGAGAATTCCCGGCTTTCAGCGTGCAGTTCCACCCGGATGCCACCCCCGGTCCGCATGATTCCGTACATCTGTTCGATGACTTCATGGAAGCGATGGATACCTGGAAGGAGGCGCACCATGCCTAAACGCAATGACATCCATAAGATTTTGGTCTTGGGCTCCGGTCCGATCGTTATCGGGCAAGCCGCCGAATTCGATTATGCGGGTACCCAGGCATGTTTGTCGCTTAAGGAAGAAGGCTACGAAGTCGTCCTCATCAACTCCAATCCGGCGACCATCATGACCGACAAGGAAATCGCCGACCATGTCTATATCGAACCGATCACCTATGAATTCGTGAGCCGTGTTCTTCGCAAAGAACGTCCGGATGCGATCTTGGCGACCTTGGGCGGACAAACCGGCCTCAATATGGCCAAGGAACTCGCGGATTCCGGCATCCTGAAGGAATTGAAGATCGAACTCTTGGGGACAAAACTCGACGCGATCGAACAAGCCGAAGACCGGGAACTGTTCAAACAACTGATGGAAGATATCGGGGAACCGGTGCCGGTCAGCGCGATCGTGCATACGGTCGAAGAAGCGATGGTCTTTGCAAAACAGATCGGATTCCCGCTCATCGTACGTCCGGCCTTCACCTTGGGCGGAACCGGCGGCGGAATGTGCGAAAACGCTGAAATATTGGAAGAAGTCGTGGAAAACGGACTCAAACTCTCCCCGGTCACGCAATGTCTGATTGAAATGAGCATCGCGGGCTACAAGGAAATCGAATATGAAGTGATGCGCGACCGTGCGGACAACGCAATCGTCGTCTGCAATATGGAGAACTTCGATCCGGTCGGCATCCATACCGGCGATTCGATCGTCTTCGCCCCCAGCCAGACGCTCACCGACGTGGAATACCAGTTGTTGCGTGATGTTTCGCTGAAAATCATCCGCGCATTGAAGATCGAAGGGGGATGCAACGTGCAGCTCGCACTCGACCCCGATTCGTTCAAATACTATATCATCGAGGTGAATCCGCGCGTTTCCCGCTCTTCGGCTCTCGCATCCAAAGCGACCGGTTATCCGATCGCCAAGATCGCCGCCAAGATCGCGGTCGGATTGACCTTGGACGAAATCCGCAATCCTGTCACCCTTACGACGTATGCGCAATTCGAACCGGCGCTTGATTATGTCGTCGCGAAAATCCCACGCTGGCCGTTCGACAAGTTCGAAAAAGGCGACCGCCGGCTTGGCACCCAGATGAAAGCCACCGGCGAAGTCATGGCGATCGGACGCAACATCGAAGAATCGCTCCTGAAAGCGGTCCGTTCGCTGGAATTGAAGGTCCAGCACATCACGTTGAAGGACATCGAAAAACAAGATGACGTATTCCTTACCAATAAACTGGTGAAAGCCCAGGATGATCGTCTGTTTTATCTGGTCGAAGCCTTACGCAGGGGATACGACATCGAAGAGATCTTCAGTCTCACAAAAATCGATCGTTTCTTCCTGGATAAACTCCTCCATATCGTGGAACTCGAGCAATTGGCCAAACAAAACAAATTGGATATCAACGTGCTAAGGACATGCAAAAGGTATGGATTCTCCGACAGCGCGATCGCCGATCTCTGGAAGATGGACGTCGACGAAGTCGAAACGTTGAGAAAAACAAACAAAATCATTCCGGTCTATAAGATGGTCGACACCTGTGCCGGTGAATTCGCCAGTTCCACCCCGTATTTCTACGCGACCTACGAAGAAGAGACCGAGAGTTTCAAATCCGGCCGACCTTCGATCGTCGTATTGGGATCAGGACCGATCCGCATCGGGCAGGGGATCGAATTCGATTACGCGACGGTCCACTGCGTCAAAGCGATACGCAAAGCCGGCTATGAAGCCATCATCGTCAACAGTAACCCCGAAACCGTGTCGACCGACTTCTCGATCGCCGATAAACTGTATTTCGAACCGTTGACTGTGGAAGATGTGATGCATATCCTCGACTTGGAAAAACCCTTGGGCGTCATCGTGCAGTTCGGCGGCCAGACCGCGATCAACCTTGCCGGTCCGCTCACCAAAAAAGGCATCAAGATTTTGGGCACCGCGGTCGAAGATCTGGACAGAGCCGAAGACCGCAAAGCCTTTGAAAAAGCGCTGCGTGAACTGCATATCCCCCAACCTTTGGGCGCCGCGGCGACCAACGAAGCCGAAGCGATCGAAATCGCGGCGCGGATCGGCTATCCTGTGCTCTGCCGTCCCAGTTATGTGATCGGCGGAAGGGCGATGGAGATCATCGAAGATGTGGATATTCTGAAACAATACATCCAGAACGCCGTCAGCGCCTCCAGCGAACATCCCGTCTTGATCGATCGCTATCTTCAAGGCAAGGAATGCGAAGTCGACGCCATCTGCGACGGCGAAACGGTCTTGATTCCTGGCATCATGGAACATATCGAAGGCTCGGGCGTCCATTCCGGTGATTCGATGGCCGTCTATCCGCCCCAGACCCTCTCCCAGCGCAACATCGACACGATCGTCGATTATACACACAAACTCGCGATCGGACTGAAATGCATCGGGATGATGAATGTACAGTTCATCATCCATCAGGATGAAGTCGTCGTCATCGAAGTGAATCCGCGCTCCTCCCGCACCGTGCCTTTCCTCAGTAAAGTGACGGATATACCGATGGCGCAAGTCGCCACGCGCGTCATCCTGGGTGAGAAGCTCAGCAAGATGGGTTATGCGGAAGGCTTGGCACCGCTATCCAGCCGTGTCCACGTCAAAGCCCCGGTCTTCTCGTTCGCGAAGTTACGTCGCGTCGATACGAACCTGGGCCCTGAAATGAAATCCACCGGCGAAGTCATGGGATCGGACACCACACTCGACAAAGCCCTGTATAAAGCCTTTGCGGCCAGCGGCTATAAACTGCTGGATCACGGCGTCGTGCTCTTTACGATTGAAGACGCGAAGAAGAACGAAGCGATGATCCTCGCACAAAGGTTCCTTGAAATCGGGTATGCCTTGATGGCGACCTCCGGCACCGCGCAGTATTTCCGCGCAAACGGACTTACCGTGACCGAAGTCGCGAAGATCCATGCGGACAGTGATCTGAACATCCTCGACCTTTTACGCAAAAATAAGATCTCGCTTGTGGTCAACATCCTCTCGCACGACCGCAGCGTCTCTTCCGACGGATTCCTAATCCGCCGTGAAGCCGTCGAGCACGGCATCCCGCAAGTCACATCGATCGATACCGCCAAAGCCATCGTCCAGGTGTTGGAATCGCGTTCTTTCGCGACCCAGACCTTGTAAGGAGAAGTATGATCCAAGAAAAACAAACGATCTTATCGAATATCGAAATCGCGCCGGACATCTATGAACTGACGTTGTCGGGCGACATGGTCGACACGATGATTCCTGGCCAATTCGTGCATATCCAAGTACCCAGGGAAGATTTATTATTGCGGCGTCCCATCAGTATCGCCACGATCGATTTCAAGTTGAAATGTTACACGATCCTCATTCGGGCTGACGGAGAAGGGACGCAATCCATCTGCAACGCCCATGCGGGCAGCCTGTTGGATGTGCTGGGACCCTTAGGCAACGGATTCAACCTCGATTTTCTGCCAGCTGACGCGAAAGTCCTCTTACTTGGCGGCGGCATCGGCGTCCCGCCCTTGTTGGGGCTGGCGCAGGAACTTCAAAAGCAACACGCGGAAATCCATACCATTCTGGGTTTCCGCTCGAAATCGGCCGTCATCTGCGAGGAAGATTTCAAAACTTATGGGAAAACAACCGTGTCGACTGACGACGGCAGCCACGGAATATTAGGGACCGTTTCTACTATCTATGATCTGCTATACAAAGACACTTCCTTCGATGCGGTCTATGCCTGCGGACCCAAAGGGCTCAACCGCATGGTGAATCAGCGTTTCGCGGATCATCCCCATGCCTATATCTCGCTGGAAGAGCGGATGGGCTGCGGGATCGGCGCTTGCGCGGCCTGCGTCTGCCAAAAACAGAACTCGGTTGACAATATCAAGGTCTGCCAACACGGTCCGGTCTTCCATACCGGCGAGGTGATCGTATGAACCGCCTGAAAGTGAGTCTGCCGGGACTAGAACTCAAGAATCCCATCATGCCGGCCAGCGGATGCTTCGGTTTCGGCGGCGATTACGCGAAGCTTTATGATTTGAATGTACTGGGTGCGATCATGGTGAAAGCCACAACCTTGGAAGAACGCTATGGCAATCCGACCCCGCGTGTCGCGGAGACAAGTAGCGGCATGCTGAACGCGATCGGCCTGCAGAATCCCGGTCTGGACGATGTGATGATACGCAAACTGCCCGGCTTATTGAAATATGATATCCCGGTCATCGCGAATGTCGCCGGCTCCACCGAAGAAGAGTATGTCGAAGTGTGCCGTATCATCTCCACCGCCCCCAATGTCAATGCGATCGAACTGAATATCTCCTGTCCCAACGTGAAACACGGCGGGATTGCTTTCGGAACCGATCCAATCATCGTCGAACGATTGACGAAGGCATGCAAAAAGGTGTCCAAAGTACCGCTCTATGTCAAACTTTCCCCCAATGTCACTGACATCGTCGAAATCGCCAAAGCAGCCGAGCGTGGCGGCGCCGACGGGCTCACACTGATTAATACTTTGCTCGGGATGCGCATCGATGTGAAGACGCGTAAACCCGTTCTGGCGAATCTAACCGGCGGTTTATCCGGTCCCGCGATCAAACCGGTCGCCATCCGCATGATCTATCAAGTCAGCCGCGCCGTATCGATCCCGATCATCGGGATGGGCGGCATCAAGACAGTCGACGATGTGCTGGAATTCTTCATGGCCGGTGCCAGCGCGGTCGCAATCGGGACGATGAATTTCCACGACCCGATGATTCTGCCGAAACTGATCGACCAACTGCCGACCCGCATGGATGAACTTGGAATTTCTTCGATTGAAGAATTGATCGCAAACGTCAAGGAGGCGCGAACCCATGAATAAACCCATCATCGCTCTGGATTTCCCCGATTTCCGTGAAGTAAAAGCGTTCCTCGCACATTTCAAGGAAGAAAAACTCTTCGTGAAAGTCGGACTGGAGCTCTATTATCAGGAAGGTCCCGCCATCGTCCGCTATCTCAAAGACAACGGACACCAGGTATTCCTCGATCTGAAATTGCATGATATCCCCAATACAGTCGAAAGCGCGATGCGCGGACTCGCAAAACTCGGCGTCGACATGACCAATGTCCACGCATCCGGGGGAAAAGCCATGATGGAAGCGGCGCTCAAAGGATTGCGTGAAGGAACGCCACCGGATCAAGAACGACCCTTGTTGATCGCGGTCACCCAGTTAACCTCGACCAGCGAAGCGGCGATGCATCAGGAACAGCTGATTCCCGTATCCCTCATACAGAGTGTCACCCATTACGCAAAACTCGCCCAAGCCGCCGGATTGGATGGTGTCGTATGCAGTCCTTTGGAAGCTGATGCGGTCAAAGCAGCGACCTCCGACGATTTCCTGCGCGTGACCCCGGGCATTCGCCCCAGCGACGCGAAAACCGATGATCAGCAACGTATCACGACGCCATCGAAAGCGAAACAAATCGGATCGA
Source organism: Erysipelotrichaceae bacterium (assembly GCA_049684955.1). Lineage (GTDB taxonomy): Bacteria > Bacillota_I > Bacilli_A > Erysipelotrichales > Erysipelotrichaceae > GWE2-51-13. Next base: position 1,858 of record JBAVGP010000076.1, on the reverse strand, counting down.
CGCATATCGTAGTCGGACGGCCTGTCACACGTGCCGAAAACCCGATCCAAGCCTACTTGGATATTCTGAACGAATGGAATGGAGAAACACGATGAACACAGCACAACGCATCGCAAGTCATCTCTTGGATGTGGAAGCGGTCAGTCTGCGTCCCGATCAACCCTTCACCTGGGCCAGCGGGATCTTATCTCCAATCTATTGCGACAACCGTATCACCCTGAGTTATCCGGAAATCCGCCGCGATATCGCCAACGAACTCGCCGAACTGATCAAATCAAGCTATCCATCGGTCGAAGTGATCGCAGGAACGGCGACCGCGGGGATCCCGCAGGCCTGTTGGGTCGCGGAGATCCTCAATCTTCCGATGGTCTACATCCGCACCAAAGCCAAAGACCACGGAAAAGAGAACCAGATCGAAGGACGGATTTCACCGAACCAGAAAATGGTCGTCATCGACGATCTGATCTCGACCGGCGGCAGCGTCCTGGATGCCTGCGAAGCGGCCAAACGCGAAGGGGCCGATGTCTTGGGCGTCGCGGCGATTTTCACGTATCAACTGCCCAAAGGATTCGCGAATTTCACGGAACACAACATCCAACTCGAAACCCTGACGGACTACACCACTTTGATTCAAGTCGCCCAAACCCAAGGCTATATCAAATCCGATCAACTCGATGTCCTGATGGAATGGAAAAAGGACCCGCAGAAGTGGAAACGTTAAAAACATGTCATTGACATGTTTTTCATTATCTTTCGGATTGAAGTTTAGTCTATTTCAGCGTACCGACGACCGTCAGGCTGCTCAGGATCCCTTTGCCATGCGGTGACTGACTGATGAAGGCGCTCAAATCGACGCCGGCCTGCAGACCATGATGCGTACCGTTGCGCCAAGCTTGGTTGTTGGTGACATCATAGACTTTCCCGTCGATCGCCACATAAGCTTTGTTTCCATTCTGTCCGTTGTATTGGGCAAGCTGTGAAACAGTGAATGTCTGATTGCCGGTCGTGCTCTTGGCACTGCATCCGGTCAATCCGAGTACCAGCACAAGCCCGACGACCAAGCATAGTTTTGTGAGTTTCATTGGATCTGCCTTTCTCAGTCGCCGGCAGTGACGACGTGGAATAAAATTGTGAGCACCAGCGCGACCGAGATCGCACGATGCGTCATGAACCATAAACCTTTGCGTTTCTTATCGATATATGCCCCGTACATCCCCAACAGGAGCTGCGAGCCCAATACCGCGGCGGCGACGATGCCGCTGGCGCTGACCCATCTAAAGGTCGCCTGCAGATAGAAGTGCATCAACAAGGATGTTACGGCCGCAAAACCGAAGTACCGGTGGTACTTGACGAAGAAGCGCATGAACTTCATCCAGATTTTCTTGAATTCCGGATATTTGGCGATCTCTTTACCATAAGTGCGGTTGACGAACTTCACGATGTAGTTCAGTATCGTCGCGGAGAAGAAGATGATCGTGAATGCCCCGAATAACTTGCCTAGCTCTTCCATAAAGGTGTACCCCCAAGATGTTTGATATCTATTACATGATTATAGTACTTTTTCAGGAATCGTATCCAATTACATTCCGAAACGATCCGTTATCGTACTAAATTCGTGAAATGGCCTGTCTTTTACACAGAATAGAAAGAAAATCACCATATCTGATTTATATACTAGATAAAAACATTTGTTTATTATAAATAAATTATACATTGTAACACCTGTTTTTAAGGGTCTGTCACCGCTTTTAGGACACCCTTGAGACAAGCGAATGTTTTTTCGTGTATAATATCTAGGCAAGAGGTAAGCCTATGAAAATGATCGTCGGCCTTGGGAATCCCGGTAAAACCTATGAAC
>JBAVGP010000075.1:0-3298 GCA_049684955.1 Erysipelotrichaceae bacterium | reverse complement strand
CTTGAGTTCTTCGCTGATGATCGTATTGATCGCCCAATTGTTCGGCGTCTACGATATCGGAGCCTTGATCCTGATCTTCGCACTGAATGCTTCGATGAACTTATTCGGACTATTGATGGAAGAAATGAACCAACTCAAGAAGAAAACGGACTGGAAACCGTTCGTCTTCGGATCGTTGGCAGGGATCGCGCCTTGGGTCGTCATTCTGCTCTATGCTTTCGGTAACGCGAATCCCGCCGAAGTGCCTTGGTTCGTCTATGCGATCGTCGGTTCCTATTTCGTGTTCTTCAATCTCTTCCCGATCAACATGATCCTTCAATACTTGAAGATCGGTAAATGGAAAAACTATCTGTATGGGGAACGGACGTATATCATCTTGAGTCTGGTCGCCAAAACCGTGTTAGCCTGGTTAGTCTTCTCAGGTGTCATGCAACCGATGTAATGAAGTAAAGGACGCAGTGCGCGTCCTTTTTTAGTTCAATATACGATTTCATCATCGAACAGGAACATAGGCGTTTTTGAAGGTTATCGTGATGAAGGTTCCTATCCCGTAACGGCTGGTGATTTCGAATTGGCCGTCATGCTTCTCCACGATCCATTTCGCGATCGACAATCCGAGTCCGGTGCCTTTCGCTTTGATGTCCTTGCTGGAATCACCGCGATAGAAACGGTCGAAGATGTGTTGGATGGTTTCCTCTTTCATCCCGATGCCGTTGTCCTGGACCGTGATGGAGACATCTTTGTCGGTATGCGAGACTTTGATCTTGATGATTTCACCTTGGTTTGAATACTTGCTGCTATTGTCTAGGAGGATGCGCAATACTTGCTTGATCAGTTGCTTATCACCGTTCATCCCTGTTTCCTGTTCGGGTTTGAACAGGTATTCATGCATCTTGTCGATTAATTGGGCTTCTTTGATCATACCTTGGATGAGTACGTTCACATCGAACGGTTCTTTTTGAAGCACCATGGTGTCGCTGTCCCCTCTGGCCAGAAACAAGAGTTGTTCGATCAGGTTCTTCATATGCTCCGATTCTTCTTTGATCGCGTTGATCGCTTCCTGGGTCGTCTGTTCATCCTGTTTGCCCCATCGGTCCAACATGTTGATGTAGCCCTGGATGATCGCGATCGGCGTCCGCAGTTCATGGGACGCATCCGAGACGAACCTTGTCTGCGATTTATACGCCTCGTTCATGCGCAGGATCAGGTCATTGATCGCGCTGGTGAGTTCGCTCAGTTCTTTCTGGTTATTCTTGATTAGGACCGGCTGGTCCAATTGGGTGACATCGAGTTGGTTGAGCGCCCCTGCGAATCCCGCGATATCCTGATTGCTTTTGACGAGCGAGACATTCGACAAGTCGTTCTGCAGTTTCACCGCGGAGGATGTCAGGTCATTCAACGGTTTCAGCATCTCGTTGACCTTCGTGAAGTTCGATACGATACGGATCAATAAATAAAGGAACTGGAATGAGAAGAGGATGCCCAGTATTTGAAGCAGTTGGGTGAAATTCCCCCGTAATGGAAAGCGCAGGAGATATTGATTGCTGTTCCGGGTGACGATCACCTGGTATTCCGCATCGAATAGACGGGTATTCCAGCTGCGGCTATCGTTGGGGATATAGAAGACGCGTTGCGCATTACGCAATGGCAGATAACCTGACAGAAACGAGAGGTCGTTTTGTTTGGTGACCGCGTCCACCTTCCGGAAAGTATATCCAAGGATAGGATAATCCGTTGAAGAGATCTGGTTCACGATACTATCCTGATTCAGGATGTCTTTCGCATGCTGTTCGATCTGTATCGTTTGATAGGATAAAAGCAGGCAAAATAAAAGAAACTGGGTCATCAATATCTGCGATATGTTCTGGCGTGTCATCGCAAAGTTCATCTTGAGCGACAACGACTTCACATCGCCGAACAATCGGGTTTTTTGTTTGGGTGATTTACTCTTCTTTGATCAGGTATCCCAACCCGCGGATGGTGTGGATCACTTTCAGATCTCCGACTTCGATCTTTGCGCGCAGATGGTTGATATAGACATCCACCGCATTGGTGGTCCCGTCGTACGAGTAACCCCAGACTTTCTCCAAAAGACTTTCCCGGGTGCAGACTTTATTTTTGTTTTGCATAAGGATGACCAAGAGATCGAACTCTTTCTTGGTGAGTTCGATCTCGGTTTCACCGATGATCACGATATGTTTATCCAGATCGACGCTGAGGGTTTTATATTGGATCAGTGAGGACTGGTTCGTCTTTTGTTTGCGCAAAGCCATGCGGATGCGGGCTAATAACTCTACGATCGCGAACGGTTTCGTGATATAGTCATCCGCGCCGCCATCCAAGCCCATCACCTTATCGATGACATCGTCTTTCGCCGTCAGCATGATCACCGCGATCTGCGAATTCAGGCGTATTCTGCGCAAGACTTCGAATCCGTTGATCGAAGGAAGCATGATATCCAATAAAACCAAGTCGAAAGGACGGAGCTTGAGCAATTCAAGTCCGTCCCTTCCGTCGGATGCGATTTCCACATCGTATCCTTCGTGGTTCAATTCAAGTTGGATGAAGCGGGCGATTTTTGATTCGTCCTCAATGATCAGAATTCTTTCCATCGGAATCAGCTTCCTTTTTGTTTTCTTTATTCCATTCGTCGACGGTCTTCACGACGGCGTCTTTGGCCCGTAATGTCGCTTCGCTGGCCATCTGGACCGCTGAATTGACTTTCGTCTTTTCAAGGTCGGGACCGCTGAAACGGTATCCATAGCCGAAGAACAATGCGATGATCAACAGAGGTACGGTAATCCAGAACACGAAGATCAACAGGAGAAGGAATACGGTGACCGGAATGCTTAGCGCGACGTTGTTGTTTTTGACGACTTCGAGCTTATTCACATTCCCTTTATGGAACATCTTATTGACCCAGGCGACGAACTTGTCGAAGGACTCGCTGTTGGCTGAAGTGTGTTCCTGCTTCATTTCTTCTTGTTTCGGTTGGGCTTGGGATGTCGTCTTCCCGGTGCCGCGGCGGTTTTCAATCGTGATGATCGCTTCCAATACATTCCCGTCGACCGCTTCCAAGGCTTCTTTGGCTTCTTGGTAACTGGCTCCGGTATTCTTGACTACTTTTTCCACTTGTTCAATGGTAATCATAATATCACCCTTTCTTTGGTTGATCGTATGATAACAAGATCAGATATAAAACTTGTTTCAAAAAGATTAAGAATCGATTAAAAACATTTATTTGGTCGATGTTTCGATATCTTTCATTTTAGATGATTCGCCGCCCTTTGTATAGAAA
>JBAVGP010000074.1:0-4751 GCA_049684955.1 Erysipelotrichaceae bacterium | reverse complement strand
TTTCGATCCATAACGGTACTTTCCCATCGACCAAAGCCAACATCTCGCGAAAAGTCGGAATCTTTTCTTCGGTCGATCCTAATTTCAAGGTATGCAATGTTTCAGTATCCAACTCTTCGAGGTGTTCGGGACGATCGCACATGCGTTGAAGTGTGCTGTCGTGGAAAACGAACACTTCCAGATCCTTGCTGCATTGGACATCCAGTTCGATCGCATAACCATGTTCGACAGCCAGACGGAATGCTGCCAGGCTGTTCTCGGGAACGGATTGATCCTTTGTATATAAGCCGCGATGAGCGGCCGGGATGCGCATGAAAGACAGTTTCCGCACACGATCCGAATTGATGCGTACCATCAGGAAATAGGCGAAAAACAGCGTGACAAGCGCAAAGACGAGTTCCATGTCAGGCCGGATCCTTCATGTAAGCCAACACCAGATCATGGGTCGCCTGCAAGGCATCCAGATGCGTGCGTTCCATTCCGTGGCTGGCTCCGACACCGGGACCGATCAAGGCCCCACGCAGATTGTTGCCTCCGCGCAAGGCGGCGACGACATCGGACCCATAGAAAGGATAGATATCCAAGACCGCTCGGATCGATTGTTCCTTTGCCAGTTTGACCAGATGATTGGTCATCGTGTAATCGTAAGGACCGCCGGAATCTTTGGCGCAGATCGAAACATCTTGTTCCGTGCATGCCAGGTCCAGCCCGATGCAGCCCATATCGACCGCGATCATTTCGCTGATTTCCGGATTGACCCAGGAATTCCCGTGGCCTGTCTCTTCATAGGCAGTGATGATGATTTCGGTCGCATATTTAGGCAATGTCTTGGATTCGTGCAGTTCTTTCAACACCCCCATCAAGACCGCGACGCTGGCTTTGTCATCCAGAAACCGCGATTTGATGAAACCTGAATCGGTGATTTCCGTTTTGGTGTCGATCGCGATGAAATCACCGGTTGCGATGCCCAGTTTTTCGGTGTCGCTCTTTGATTGGACGATCTCGTCCAGCCGGATCTCCATCGTATCCTCTGTACGCGGGGAACTCGCCGCATCCTTGAATACATGAGAAGCAGGCGACGTGGAAAGAATCGTGCCGGTGTATTTTTTGTTCGTACGGGTCAGGATCGTGCAGTATTCGCCGTCCAACGTCGGCAATTGAGGTCCTCCGACCAAAGTAAACGCCAGTTTTCCGTCGCTTTTGATCGAACGCACCATCAATCCCAAGGTGTCGGTATGGGCGCAGAAACCAATCGTCTTGGACGTATCGCTTCCTTTCAGAAAGATCCGCAGATTGCCTTTGGGCGACAGTTCGCAGCGATAGCCGAAATGCTCCGCTTCATCCGACAAAAATTTCATCGCATGATGGGTATATCCCGACGGTGACGGGATACTTAATAATTTCTCCAGAAACTTGACGGTATAGGATGTTTTATCCATAGATTTCCCCTTCTTCCAGAATCAGCACTTTCTCCGTGCTGTCATATTCCGATAATGTCACTTTGACGACTTCGGTGGCGGCGGTCGGAACGTTTTTCCCGACAATATCGGCACGGATAGGCAATTCGCGATGTCCGCGGTCGATCAAGACCGCCAATTCGATCGTTTTGGGGCGTCCGAACGACATCAATCCGTCCATCGCCGCCCGCACGGTCCTACCTTTATATAAGACGTCGTCCACGATGACGACGATCTTCCCATCGATCTTCAGTAAAAATTCAGGTTTTGTCAGGATCGCACGGTCGATGTCGTCGCGCCAATAGCGCGTGTCGAATCCGACGCACGGAACATCGACGCCTTCGAAATTCTTGATATTGACCGCGATGCGTTTCGCCAACGCTTCGCCGCGTGTTTTGATTCCGACCAGCACCAAATCGTCGACCCCTTTGTTTTTTTCCAAAATCTCGTGGGTCATGCGGATCAGTGAACGTTTGATACTGTTCTCATCCATGATTTCTTTCATCGGTTTACCTCGTTTCTTCTATTATAACGAAGCTCGCTTTGCCCGTCATGTCTTTTCGCTTTTTGGCGTTGAAATGGATACATGGGTATGCTACAATGGAAAAGCGCAAAACCTAGGGGTATAGTTCAATGGTAGAACAGTGGTCTCCAAAACCATCGATGTGGGTTCAACTCCTACTACCCCTGCCAATGTTTCAAACAAGCCGAAATGGCTTTTTTTGTGTTTTGTTTATGTCTGACGATAAGGTCATATTAAAACGATTTCCACGTCAATCCCGACAGTTTGATCGATTGGATATCATCATCTTCGTCTTGGAGTGGTCATCTTCACGATGATCATGAGTGACTAAAGCACACGGCGAATCTAATCGACGTGTGCTTTTCAATATCATTTATCTTACTGAGGATGCAGATCCAACCACTTTCCGATGATCAGCCTTGGTTGGAATCGGTAGAACCCTGGATGATCAATCGATGCGCCACTTGGACACGGGATTGTTCCAACGGGGTCCGACGTATCTTTTGAAGAAGGAGTTTCATCGCGGTAGATCCAAGTTCGAAACTGTTTTGATCGACCGTCGTAATTCGCGGTTTATTGATATTCGCATAAATCGTATTATCAAATCCAGCGACGGCAATATCCTCAGGAACGCGTAGTCCTCTTTTTTCGATTTCATTGATGACGCCGCAGGCAACCAGGTCGCTCGCGGCGAATACGGCATCGATTTTCGGATGATCACTCAGGCAATGACTGACAATTTCCTTACCTGAATCAAAACCGAACTCATTGTATCTGATCCGTTCGCTGAGGACCGGTAATCCATGTTTTTTCAACGTATCCGTGTATGCTCTGAATTTCTCGGTGGATGAGATGATCTTCTGCAATCCGGTATGGATGAATACGATATTGCGGTGTCCGCTTTGGATCAAATGTTCCATCAGTTGCACCGAAGCCTGGTAATAGTCGACACTGACCGAAACCGCTTTTGAGGCTGGAAGGTTTTCGACAACTTGGACAATCGGAAAGTTTTCATCCAGCTGATCCAGTTCGTCCACATCCATGCAGCTCGAAAGCAGAATCGCCCCATCCACATACCGTCGTTTCAGCATTTCGAGATAATGCATTTCGCGGGTCGAATCGCCATAGGTCGTGCAGATAAGCACGTTGATACCATGGGCATGCGCGACGCTTTCTATCCCGCGGATAATTTGCGAAAAGAAAGGATTATCGATCCCGTGGACCATCGCCAAAACCATGTTGGTTTCCGATTGACGCAGTGATCGACCAAGATAGTTCGGTTCGTAATTGAGTTTTTTGATGGCCAGTTCAACCTTTTTCCGGGTTTTTTCACTTACCAGGGCGGAATTGTTGATGACTCGGGAAACGGTAGCAACACTGACGTTAGCGACTTTCGCGACCTGTTCGATTGTTGACATTTTTGTATCACCTTATTACCATTTTAGCATGAATAACTTCATATTATCGGGCTGAATATTCAATCGATCCGAAATGCATGAATATCGATAAAATATGGTCGAAAAAGAGTTAAAAACGTGTAAACGATTACATTTTGACATTGGGAGCGCTTACACCTACAATGCAATTAGATGAATACCCAATTCAAGGAGGAAAAAATGAAAAAGTTATTCACATTTATCGCTGCCCTACTCATGATCGTCTCATTAGCTGCTTGTACCACGACAAAAAAAGATATAACGATTACGTTGGCACAAGGCAAACCGGAAATCGATGCCGCTCTCAAAGCATATGCCACAACGTATAAAGCAAAAACCGGTGTCACGGTCAATATCGTATCCTGCGGCGGAGATTCCTGCCAACTAGGTACACAGTTGAGATCTGATTACCAAGCCGGCCAGATGCCTGACATCTTCCAAATCCAAGGAATTGAAGATTATAACGAATGGAAAACAATCATCGCTCCGCTCGATGGACAAGATTGGGTTAAGGATACTGACGTTGCCTTCAAAGTAGATGGCAAAGTCGTCGGATTCCCTGTCTCCATCGAAGGTTGGGGATTAGCTTACAATAAAGACTTATTAGACAAAGCCGGTATTGATCCCGCAACATTGACAAGTTATGACGCTTATGTCGCCGCATTCAAGAAATTGGATGGCATGAAAGCCACATTAGGCATCGACTCTGTCGTTTCCATGGCTGCCGGTTCGAACATGTATTGGGTTACTGCCGACCATAACTTCAACTCGCTGTTATCCAATGGTTTACCGTACGGGGATTTATCCGTCGTCAATAAACTGTTAGCCGGCACAGTCGATGCTACACGCTTGACCGAATATGCAAACTGGGTTAAATTACTGTTCGATTATGCGAACCAGACCGTTCTTCTGACCGGTGGTTATGCCGAACAAGTAGGCGCCTTCACGAATCAAAAATCCGTATTTATTCACCAGGGTAACTGGATCGACGGCGACTTAGCTAAAGCGAACGCGACATTCAAAATCGGTATCGCTCCGCAAGGTTCGATGAAAACCGCTACCGATGGAATCTTCGTAGCCGCACCGAGTTGGTACGTCGTCAATAAAGACTCGAAGAATCTGAAAGCCGCGCAAGCATTCCTCAACGCGTTCGTCTATACGACCGAAGGAAATGATTACATCGTCAACAAAGCCGGCATGATTCCTGCTTTCAAAAACATTACGCTGACCCCGACTGGACAGATGTCGAAAGCGGTTCAAGCTTGGGCAAAAGCAGGTAAGATCTATTCATGGGACCAATACAGTTTCACCGGCGATTTCCGTTCGACGAAATTG
>JBAVGP010000073.1:0-2871 GCA_049684955.1 Erysipelotrichaceae bacterium | reverse complement strand
GGAGATTCCTTTGCGACCATATTTCTCAAGCAACACGAACTTGCGGTCTTTCTTCATTCGTTCGGTTTTGAACACGATTCCCTGTAAACGTCCGCGCTTTTGCTCGAATCGTACACGATCAGCACTATAGAACTCGATGATGGGGAACTCGCTCAAGTCTGGATCATAACTGATTTTGAAGGCTCCATCCCCACCCCATAAGACTACCTTGACCGCATCCTTGATGATCTTGCCAAAGTTGTATTCCTTACTGATCTCATCCCAACGGTTTTTGTCCGGGACGGAATCCGGGAATTCGATTTCATTCATATCATCCAAGACGATATCTGCCAGCCTGTCCACGATTAAGGAAGGCAGCCCGGTGTGTATCTTCCGGATGTTGACCCCGGTCGTTCCCTGACCGCGCCAGAACTTCGTGTTCCCGGCGTTGTCGTCGAAGCAGGTGTAGAACTGGTGCAGTTCAGAGGCGTCGCCTCGATACCACAAGAGATTGCGAAAGACGGACAGTTCGTGCGTCATCGTATCGTAAATCGTGATGGTTTGGTTCATTTGCTGTTCGATTTTAAAGGCGGATGCAATGAAGTTTTGAATTTTTCCCATGTTACTTTGTCACCCCGATCTTGTCCTTGTAAGGAAGCCACGCATACTGATCCGCGTTGATGGTGTGGTCGTTTCCATCTTCCGGTTCCTGTTTGTCTTCCTGCCAGGAATACAGGTTAAACTCATCAATCATGGCTTTGCAGTCGGTTAGGATGAAGAACTGCTCATGTGTCAGCCATCCTTGCGTCAGCATGATCCGATCCAGGATCTTTGTTTTCTTCCATGCCGGGATGAACTTATATAGGCATCCAGTCAATCGACGGTACTTCTCACATTCGGTGATGGTAGCACTGTCCGCTGAGTCGATGAACACATCCCGAGCAAATCCCCATCGTTCCCGGTTCTTCTCAAGGAACTTGAATAGTTTCGGAGGAATGTCGCTGGGTGCCAAAGGATTCAAACCATTCCTTACTAGCACGGTATTGTTTACGGTCAGTACATCCAGCGTGACCTTTTTTCCGCATTCTGTGATACCGACAAAAGAAAAAGCGATCGTATCATCGCTCTTGCGGCTATAAGATGTATCTACCCCACAGGTGAATATCTTGAACGGTTTCCACTTGTCTTGTTTCTGCTGATCTAGGAGATAGGCGACTGGAATCACATTCTTATCAGCGAGATCAAACACCAACCCGGTATGACGCCCACGTAATCCAAGGATTTTGTTCTTGTACTGCTTGGATCCGACCGGGGCGCTCCCTAAGAGGCTTGCGCGTTTTTCGGGTGTGAGTCCTTTGTTGTGATCGTAAGTGAAGTACCAATGCACCCAGCCTTCTTGTTGGGGCTCACGCAGCTCGTTCAGCAAGCCTGCAGGTGTTTCACTCTCCCACTTGGCCAGAGGGCGTGAGTGGTTGATATACTCACGGTAAATCGGAAGATTCGGATCATCAGGGTTCAGTGTCATGATGAAGTAGTTCTGCCGCATCATGATCTCTCGCACATAGTCCATGTTGGCGATGTTGGCTTCATCGATATAGACACATCCGTACTGGCCACCCAGGGCTTTCTTCCAGCGATCCCGGTTATCATAACCCAAAGTATAGATGATCTTCTCGCCTTTGGGCGTTTGGTATCGGATGTGAGGCAATGTAACGCCGCCCCCTCCGTCTGATCGATACTGGACGCATCCACCGTATCGGCTATCCCCGAAGATATCTAGAATGCCTAGCGTCGGGTTGATGATGTTCTTCTCGATGGTCCCCAGGTCAAGTCCGGAAAGGATGTGATCTTGCTTATCGGACTTAGCAACCATCAGCATGAACTTCACGATACCGATCGTTGTTTTTCCTGCGAATGTCGCTACGTCCCCTCGAGGATATCACCTTTGCTGCCTGTATACTTCAAGAAATCCTTATACTTTTTCGACAGTTGAAAACCACTCAAGGGGAATCACCCCCTTTCAATCGTATTGCCAAACATAACCATATGCGCTCTTGGCTTTCCCGCGTGCAGCTCTTGCAATTAGTCGGTCTTCATATAGGTACTTATCACCGAATAGTTTTCTAGCTGCTTCAGTACAGTTATCAAACACCATTAGAAAACGCCCAGTTGCCTGATCTATCATCGAGACTCGATGTGTTAATCCTGCTTGGGCGTTTATTGACTGCATTTTATCACGATACTTCTTTGTTCTGTGGGATCTTATCGACTTAGTTCGGACTTCATCATTTTGGAGACGTTTTAGAATTGATTCCTTGTCAGGTATAATCATAAGTCCTGTTCGAATTGCGTGCCCGATATTTTCAACCGGATAACACCATTCAAGATTGATCGCTGCGTTATTCGCTTTGATTCCATCGATATGGTTCACTTGTTTATCAATACTGTAACCATCAACATAGTTTTCTGCAACAAGCCGATGTACAGACAACGTCGTTGGTTTTTCGTTCTTGCGATCACCTTTTCTTAATCCTACTCTCAGATAGCCATTGCTAGCAGATCTAGGTTTAATTGTGCAACCAGTGGTCTTGTTGATGATTGTTCCTTGGTCTCCTACAGAATATCGTTCGAATCCTGGAATATTTGTGAATCGCTCCATTTCAATTCTCCTTTTCGTCATCATCATCGGTAAGCGCTGTAAGGATGGAATCGAGTTTTGTGGTGACCTCGATAGATTGCTTTGCTTCGACTTTATCGATATACATTCCAAGGTGCTTACCGAGCAATTCCAGGGCTTTGGTAGCCCCTTTTGAATCGAACATATATTCACCCGTCTTGACCATTGACTTCTCTTCATAGTCCCACGTTTCAACCGGAACAGGATCCTTGCAC
>JBAVGP010000072.1:0-10189 GCA_049684955.1 Erysipelotrichaceae bacterium | reverse complement strand
GCTCCGGATATCCTGATCTTCGGCGGCGATCTGCTGGACGTGAAAGCACCTGTGCTGGCGGAAGATCAGATCAACGAAATCTCCAATTTTCTCAAACAGATCGACGCGCCGTTGGGTAAGTTCGCGGTCTTGGGTCTGCAGGACATTCCGCAGATCAACCAGATCCGTCAGATCTATAATCTTTCCGATTTCGAACTGCTTGAAAACAAAGGATTGGATGTATACAATACTTCGGGCAAACCGATCCGTCTGGTCGGATTGACCCCCGATCTGACGGGCAAGACCGATCTCAAATTCATGGGGAAAGACACAGGTTCCTTCACCATCCTGATATCCGCGCTGCCGGATATCGTCGATCGGCTGAGTGATCAGGATGCCGATCTGATCCTGAGCGGGGCGACGCATGGCGGGCAAGTGAATATCCCGCTGGTCGGACCGATGTACAAAGTCGGTTCGATGAAATATATCTCCGGCAAGTTTACGATCGGGACGCACACTTTGCTTGTATCCAACGGATTATCCACCTCCAAGTTCAATGATCGCTTGTTTGCGGATCCGGATATATTGTCGATACGCTTGATTCCATAAGAAAACCGTTCAACATCGAACGGTTTTTTGCTTTATACGACCAGATTGACGAATTTATCCTTGATGACAATGACTTTACGGAGTTCTTTGCCTGCGATATGCGCTTGCACGCTCGGCAATTCTTTCGCCATCGCTTCCAAGGTCTTCTCATCGCAGCCTTTGGCGACGGTGAATTTCCCTCTCAGCTTGCCGTTGACCTGGACGATGACTTCGATCTCGTCCTCGACCAACATCGCTTCATCATAGGTCGGCCAGGGTTCGAAGGCGATCGTTTTGCTTCCGCCTAGGATTTCCCACAGTTCTTCACCCATATGCGGGGCGAAAGTGCTGAACATCTTGACGAAGCCTTTCGCGTACTCGACATAGATCGAATCGGCTTTGAAGCAGTCGTTGATGAAGATCATCATCTGCGAGACGGCGGTGTTGAGATTGAGCGTTTCGACATCATGCGTCACTTTCTTCACCGTGAAATGATACGATTTATCCAAAGAGTGATCGTTGGTGTCGCTTAACTTGCCGAGTTCGGTGAAGCAGCGGAAGACGCGGTCCAGCCATTTGCGGGTGCCGTCGAGTCCGGTCGGGTTCCATGGAAGCGCGGCTTCCAGGGGTCCCATGAACATTTCATAGACGCGCAGCGCATCGGCGCCGTGGCTTTCGACGATATCATCGGGATTGATGACATTGCCTCTGGATTTGGACATCTTCTCGCCGTTCTCGCCCAAGATCATGCCTTGGTGGAAAAGCTTGGCGAAAGGCTCCTTGGTCGGGACGATCCCGCAGTCATAGAGGACCTTGTGCCAGAAACGGGCATAAAGGAGATGTAATACCGCATGTTCGGCACCGCCGACATAGAGGTCGATCGGAAGCCAATGTTTCAGCAGTTCGGGATCGGCTAATGCGTCGGGGTTTTTCGGATCGATGAAACGCAGGTAGTACCAGCAGGAACCGGCCCATTGGGGCATCGTATTGGTTTCGCGGCGTCCTTTTTGTCCGTCGATTTCCACATCCAGCCAATCTTTCGCATGCGAGAGCGGACTTTCCCCGGTAGAGGATGGCTTGTAGTCATCGACTTCGGGAAGTTCCAGCGGAAGTTCATCGATGTCGATCGTGCGCTGCGTCCCGTCTTCCATTGTGACGACCGGAATCGGTTCGCCCCAGTAGCGTTGACGCGAGAACAACCAGTCGCGCAGTTTGTAGTTTGTTTTGGGTTCACCCAAGCCTTTTTCTTTCAGCCAGGTGTTCATCGTCAAAATCGCATCTTCTTTGTTCATTCCGTCGATGAAACCGGAATTGATGTGCAGTCCATCTCCAGTGAAGGATTCTGTATCGATGTTCCCGCCTTCAAGGACGGGGACGATATCCAATCCGAACTTCTTGGCGAATTCATAGTCGCGCTGGTCATGGGCGGGAACCGCCATGATGGCGCCGGTCCCGTAAGCCGCCAAGACATAATCGGCGATCCAGATCGGAACTTTCTTATTGTTGACCGGATTGATCGCATAAGCGCCGGTGAAGACACCGGATTTATCTTTATTCAGGTCGGTGCGCTGCATATCGGATTTCTTGACGCAGGCTTCCACATACGCGTCGACTTCGGTTTGATGCTCGGGCGTCGTGATCTCGCTGACGAACGGATGTTCCGGCGCGAGGACGCAGTAGGTCGCCCCGAATAAGGTATCGCTGCGCGTCGTGAAAACAGTGAATTGTTTCTTGTGACCGTCGATATTGAAATTGACATAAGCTCCCACGGATTTACCGATCCAATTGATCTGCATTTCCTTGGTGGATTGCGGCCATTCGACCAAATCCAGGTCTTCCAGCAATCTTTCGGCATATTCAGTGATGCGGAGTACCCATTGACGCATCGGCACGCGATAGACCGGGAAACTTCCGCGGTCGCTAAGTCCGTTGATGACTTCTTCATTCGCCAATACGGTGCCTAGTTCGGGACACCAGTTGACAGGGATTTCGTCCACATACGCCAATCCTCGTTCAAAGAGTTTGATGAAGATCCATTGCGTCCACTTATAATAATCCGGATCGGTCGTGGAGAATTCGCGGTCCCAGTCATACGAAAGCCCCAGCGCTTTGATCTGGTTCTTGAAGGTTTCGATATTGTGCTTGGTGAAGCCCGCCGGATGGTTGCCGGTGTTCAGCGCGAATTGTTCGGCCGGCAGACCGAAAGCGTCCCATCCCATCGGATGCAGCACATTGTAGCCCTGCATGCGTTTCATGCGGGCGATGATGTCCGTCGCGGTATACCCTTCCGGATGTCCGACATGCAGACCGCTGCCTGAAGGATAAGGGAACATGTCCAAGACATAGAACTTCGGTTTCGAATAGTCCCGGACATCCGTCTTGAAGACCTTGTTGTCTTCCCATACTTTCTGCCATTTCTTCTCTGCGATGCGATGGTTGTACATATTGTTGTTCCTCCTCATAAAAAAACGCCCCTCTAAGGACGTTTTACGCGGTACCACCTTAGTTCACGGGAGCCCCGTGCACTTGACACCGATAACGGAGTGACCCGAAGAAGTTGCGACCCTTCTTAGCTCCCGACCGAGTTCAAGTTTCCCGCTGCCTTCTTCCACCGACCGAAGGCTCTCTATCGTTTGGGAATACTCTACTACTGCCGTTCCATGCTATAGGAAAAGGTTACTCTGAAATATCAAAAATGTCAAGAATCGACCGTCCGTCAGAAAGTGCGGATTTGTGGTAAAATAGTTTGGTAAGAGGTTAACCCATGAAAATCGGAACGAATCAAATCTGTATCAACCCGACCCGTCCTATGTTGCCGGTCGGTTTTATAACGCAAGACCGCAACGTCTCGCAAGTACGCGGTGATCTGATCGCCCGCATGCTGCTGGTGGAAGACGAAAACAGTCGTTGGTTATGCATCACGATGGACAGTCTGGGCATCAGCCAGGCGTTTTTCCAAAAGGTGCGCGAGAAGGTCAACGTCCTGTTCCCGGATTGCGAATTGACGATGTCCTGCACACACACGCACTTCGCGCCTTCCTTGGCAAATGCCATGGGCTTGTTTGAAGAGAACCCGGTCTATGTGGATTTCGTGCTTGAACGCCTGGTCCATTGCCTGCGCAATCTGAAATTGATCGATGTCGCGGATCCGCGCATCGGGTATAAATCGGAACGGTTCAGCGAAGTCGGACGCAACCGCAACAGCGGGAAGAGCGACGACGATGTCATCGCCACCGTGGTCAGCCTGTTCGACGGTCCCAAACGCATCGTCAACTTCCTGCACTATAATTGCCATCCCACCATCTCGGCCGAAGACGCGGCGTATTTCACCGCCGACTATATCTCCATCGCGATCGAGCAGATCACGGCGAAATTCCCCAATGAATTCACCCTGTTCTTCCAAGGTGCGGCCGGTGATATCAGCACGCGTTTCACCCGTCAGCAGAAATCCTATAACGAAACCATACGGCTCGGCCGCATCTTGGGGATCAAGTTCCTCGATCTGCGCGAACATGTGGAAGTGACTGAAGCGTTCTCTCTGAAAACCCAATCGAAAATCATCGAGCTCCATCACCAGGTGAAGGAAGTCGGCGACGTGGATAACTCACACATGGGAGATAAGGAAATCCGCGAACTGGAAGCAGCCAAGAAAATCGCCGCAGTCATGAAGAACCGCCAATCATCGTTCGCCAAGACGGCACGCTTCACGGATGTCAAGATCGGACCGCTGCGTTTCTGTTTCCTTCCCTTCGAACTGTTCTCCGGCTATCTGCGCTATTGTCATCCGTTCACGCTGATCGTCGGTTATTCGCAAGGCTATGTCTGCTATGTCACCTTACCCGATAATACCGAAGTTACCTACGAATCCCTGATGGAAACCATCACCGAAGTCGATAAACGTCAAATCGTCGCATTCTTGGAGGATCGAGTCTGATGAATCGTTTCCCTTTCTCCGACGACAATAAACGCTATCATACCTTCAATTATTATCTACGCCACCGTTTCGCTGAAAAGGTCTTTAAAGTCGGTCTGGATGCAGGATTCACCTGTCCGAACCGCGACGGGAAAGCCGGTTTCGGCGGTTGCACCTTTTGTAATGCGATCGGATCGGGTGATTTCGGCGGTTCCCGCATGGATCCTTTGGATATCCAGTTCGAAAAAGGCGACGCAATGATGAAAAAGAAATGGCCAAATGGAAAAGCGATCGCCTATTTCCAATCCTTCACCAACACCTATGCGTCGCTTTCGGAAATCAAAGCGAAGTTCGATCCGATCTTTAATCGCGATGATGTATTGGCGCTAGCGGTTGCGACCCGTCCCGATGCGATCGCCGACGATGTCCTTGCTTATCTCGATGACCTAGCTTCACGTAAGGAAGTCTGGATCGAGCTCGGTCTGCAAAGCATCCACGATTCAAGTGCGCAAGCGTTCAACCGCGGATACGACTTCACTGTTTTCAAGGAAAGCTTCAATCGCATCCGCAAGACGAAACTGAAAATCGCGGTGCATCTGCTGAACGGTCTGCCCGGCGAAACGAAGGAACAGATGGTTGAAAGCGCGCAGGAAGTTGGTAAGCTATTTCCCGATGGAATCAAGATCCATATGCTGAACGTTCTGAAAGGTACGGCATTATCCAAAGAATATGAAGAGAATCCCTTCCCGCTGTTGACGTTGGATGAATACACCGATCTGATCGTCGACCAGCTCGAGGTATTACCGCCAAGCGTGGTGATCCAGCGTCTGACGGGCGACGGCGACCCACATGAACTGATCGCACCGACTTGGACCACAAACAAGACCATTGTCCTGAACACCATCGATAAGAAAATGGCTTTCCGAAATACCATGCAAGGCGCCAAAATCACCGAATAAAAACCTTCTTCCTGCTTCTGAAGAAGGCTTTTTATTGAGGCAGCGTAGTTGATAGATATTCAGTGAATGCGGTGAGTTCCCGGCGATGGATCAGATTCCCGACGAAGCTGTCCGCGCTTGACAGCGTCCTCAGGACTTCTTCAGGTTTCAGCCATTCGATCTTTTCAATCAATATCTTTTCTTCATCGGTCCGCTGTGTCGGACCGTTCTTGTGTGAGAAGAGTGCGCTGAAGTAGACGGTACAGGTCATGCGCCGGATCAGATGATATTCGTCGATGACCATCCCGATCAATGCGAAATCCTTCGCGACGACACCCAGCTCTTCCTGTACTTCACGCTCTGCTGCTTGAAGGAAGGATTCTCCCTCTTCCACCCCGCCGCCCGCCGATTCGAGATGATTGCGCAAACCAAAGCCGTCTTCGCCTACGATGCGCAAGAAAGCATACTTACCATCGGAATCGTGCAGAAACACCCGCGCCGTGAAGCGTAGTGTCGATATACCATGGTCTTCATAGAACGGATCATCGTAGACCGCAAGTAATTTCACCGTGTTCTCCTTAAAGGAAAAGGCGTCCGAAGACGCCTTTACGTGTTAAGTGGTCGATCTCAATTTGGGGGGAACTGCGGCAGCCACTATGGGTGGGGGAAGTGTTGGCTGCCACAGGAGAAATCTAGCCACTTTGGGTCTTGACCCATTTATATAATAGAATATCCATTACTATCCGTCAAGATTTGTAATCGGG
Source organism: Erysipelotrichaceae bacterium (assembly GCA_049684955.1). GTDB lineage: Bacteria > Bacillota_I > Bacilli_A > Erysipelotrichales > Erysipelotrichaceae > GWE2-51-13. The sequence goes on along the minus strand of JBAVGP010000072.1, from coordinate 4,007 downwards.
AAAAATGTGAAACTTCTCTCACCTTTAACAATGAAAAAGGACCCGAAGGTCCAATTTTCTATTCAAGAGAAAGGGGGGTTAACTACATTCATATTATCTGATACTTTTACATGATAAGTATGCGTTCTTCATGTGAAAATATGTGAAAGAAAGACTGTTTTCTGAATATTCTCTATAAAAAGAAAAAAGGGGGGGAAACCTTTTTTCTTTTTATAAAGGGGAAAGAATTCTGTACGTTTCAAAAGGGATATTATTGGAGAAGAATCCGTACAGGCAAGTTTCCTTGCATGTATAATATACCAATGAATCATGGAGTTAATATCTGCATTATATGTTAAAATGTGTGAAATAAAACGAAGGAGATTTTTATGTCGGTAAAGATCGGTCTGGCGGTGCGTATGCATGAGAATCGGTATGTGGTTAATCCGGATTATGTGGAGGCGCTGCGCAAAGCGGGGGCGGATCCTGTCATCGTATTACCTCAACCGCGTGCTGAGTTAATGAAGCACCTCGGTGATCTGGATGGTGTCCTGATCCCGGGCGGATGGGATGTCCATCCGAAACAATACGGGGAAGAAATCGCCGGTAGCGAAGGCATGGACGATGTGATCGATGCCTTGGATATCGATCTTGTCCAGCTTGCGCATGATCATGGCATCCCGGTTTTCGGGATCTGCCGCGGCTTGCAGGTGATCAATGTCGCGTTGGGAGGTTCGCTTTTCCAGGACATCCCGACGATGATCGAAAACGCGCACAACCATTCGCATGTCACACATGCGGTCTTCATCCATCCCGCCAGCAGATTAGCGGCGTTCATGCCGAAGGAAGTGAATGTCAACAGCTTCCACCACCAAGCCATCAAGCGCCTCTCTCCCCTGCTTAACTCAGCCGCGCTGTCGGATGACGGAATCATCGAAGCGATCGAAGGCGACGGCATAGTGGCCGTCCAGTGGCATCCGGAACGCATGATCGAGGACGAAGTCCAGTTCGGACTGTTCAAGAGCTTTGTGGAAATGTGCAGGAAATAAAACAGAGGCGTCCGATGCCTCTGTTTCTTCATTGATGTATCATTTCGTTTTCTTGTATTGAAAATAGGTGTAGATACTGAGATTCAGACCGATTAAACACAGAATCAGAGCGATTCCGAAAAACCGGTTCGTGTCCCCGTCGGGACGGATCCCGTAATCATCATAGAGAATGATATTCTCCGAGATTTGAAGCAGCAGGCAAGCGATCGACAATGCGAACAGCACGATGCTCGATCGTAACCCATAAAGGACTTTATCCAATTTCATATTTCTCCTGTTTCAAGATGATCTTGATTTGTTTAACATGCTTTCATCTTCAACCGATGATTTCGACTTTCTCCAAAGGCTGCATCGTCAAGTACCACAGTCCAAGTCCGAATGGGACGAGCGCGCTGAACGCGATGCCGATCAAAGTCGCATTCGCTCCGAATCGTTCCACCACGAATCCGAAGACCAACGGCACGATGAACGAGGAAAGGGAAAATGACATCGAAGTGGCGAAAAGCAGCCCGGTCGAGCGCAGATGATCCGGCGATTCCCCGGCGATCAGCACCTTCGAGGATACATTGATCAGCGGGAACGTCACTAGCTGGAAACCCGAGAATGCGATCAGCAGATAAGGTGTGTTCGCCCAGGCATAACCCAGGAAGCGGATGAAATACATGGCGGTCGCAAACAATAAAAGTTTCTTGCCTCCGAAACGGATCAACAAGCGGGCGCCCAAAAAGAATAAAGGGAGTTCCAGAATCGCCTGCAGGGACCATTTCATACTGACTTGCGCGTTGGTCGCGCCCAAGATCAGCATCTTGTCGATGACGGTGTACATATCGGCTGATGAAATCATATTGATCAGAAAGAGGATCGCGATCAGCACCAGATATTCTTTGCGCAGCAGGAGTTTCTTGACATCACTGAGGTGCAGACCTTCTTTATGCGGAATCTTGACCGCGTCTTTCAGTGTCCAGGAAAGCGCGAAGGTCAATAATGTGATGCCCACATTCGCCCAACCGAGTTTATCATAACCTAAGTTATTGACGATCCAGGCGGTGATAGGTGCGCCGATCGCCCAGCCCAAGGCGCCGAACGCCCGGATTTTTCCGTAATGCAGGACCAGATAGGGATTGATTTCCAGCACCCACGCATCCAGCAAGGATACGACGATCTGGAAAAGCCCGCCGGTGAGCGCCACGGTGATCAGATGGTAATAAATCAGATTCCCGGTGACGGCATACACCGATCCCGAGATGACGACCAAGGCGATCATCGTCATATAATAGAATTTCTTGACGGTCCGATACTTGTCGCTTAAATAGCCGAACAAAAACTGTCCGAAGATACCGACTAGCGACATTCCCGCCAAAATGACGCCACGCTGCGAAGCGGAATATCCCACGTGGTTCAGATACGGGATGATTTGGGTGTAAGGAAGTGTGAATCCGATGTAGGCGATCAGGAAGACCGCCATGAAACGGATCATAAGCCGGTTGTTTTGCGACATGATGAAACCTCTGGGTTAATTTTAGCACGAAAGGATGAGAAAAAAGCACCATTAGCGGTGCTTTGAGTAGATTTCCTGTTCAGTGAGGATGATATCCAATGAAACGTCGCTTTCCGTCGGATAGATTGTTTCCACATATCCGGCCACGAAACAGAGACCGATTTTCTTCCCGGCATAGTTTTTCAGTGCGCGGTCGAAACAGCCTTTCCCATGTCCGATACGATGCAGCTGGTCATCGAAGCCGAACATCGGCACGAAGACGAGGTCCAACGAAGCGATGTCGACGACTTCGCCATCCACTGGTTCCTGGATGCCGAACGAATTGGCTGCGAGGGATTTGAAATCTTTGATCTGTACCCATTCGAAGTCATCGCCGGTCATGCGCGGGACATACACTTCCTTCCCTTCCAATAGCCAGACCGAGATCGCTTCGATCGTGTCGACTTCGCTGCCGAAGGAAAGATAGGTCCCGATGCGTTGCACTTCGCTCGCCAGCCACAACATGTTCTCCGTGATTTTCACGGATGCTTCGCTGCGGACGAGTGATGGGATCAGATCCCGCGCTTGCGCGAATTGTTGCCTCAGGGTTTGTTTGTCCATCAGCCGACCGAGCCTTCCATTTCAAGGCGCATCAATTGATTGAGTTCGACCGCGTATTCCATCGGGAGTTCGCGCGTGAACGGTTCAAGGAAACCCATGACGATGGTTTCCTGGGCCTGGGCTTTGGTAAGTCCGCGGCTCATCAGGTAGAAGAGCTGCTCTTCGGAAATCTTGGAAACCGTCGCTTCATGTTCGATCGTCGAGGTCGCGTTGGCGGAGATATTGGTCGGCAAGGTGTCGCTGCGGCTGCGCTCGTCCAGGATCAGGGTGTCGCATTCCACATGCGATTTGGCGTTGGTGGCGCCGGCATTGTGCTGGATCAAACCGCGATAGTTGACTTCCCCGCCGTTGCGGGCGACCGATTTGGAGATGATCGTGCTTTGGGTATTGGGAGCCAGATGGATCATCTTGGCGCCGGCGTCCTGGATCTGATGGACATGGCTGGCAACGGCGATCGAAATCGTCATGCCGCGCGCACCTTCGCCGGCTAAGATGCAAGCGGGATATTTCATCGTGACATGCGAACCGATGTTTCCGTCGATCCATTCCATGATCCCGTGATCGAGCACTTTGGCCCGTTTTGTGACCAGGTTGAGGACGTTGGTCGACCAGTTCTGGACGGTCGAGTATCTGCATTTGGCATTCTTGTGGACGATGATTTCCACGACCGCCGCATGCAGCGAGTCTTTTGAGTAGGTAGGCGCGGTGCAGCCTTCCACATAGTGGACGTCCGCACCCTCGTCGACGATGATGAGCGTCCTCTCGAACTGACCCATGCTTTCGGTGTTGATGCGGAAATAGGATTGCAGAGGCTTGTCGAGTTTGACGCCCGGCGGGACATAGATGAACGATCCGCCGCTCCAGACCGCGCTGTTGAGGGC
>JBAVGP010000071.1:0-5944 GCA_049684955.1 Erysipelotrichaceae bacterium | reverse complement strand
ACGCTGCGGCTGTCAGGCCCTCGGCGTCCCGTGAGGGACGGCAGCAACAAGCCCTTATAGGGCGACATCAAACTACCGGCTAAGCCGGTAGTTATGATTAGTTAGCTATATATTGATTGATACATGGATTCGATGCGGTTATGATGAAAACACATAAAGCGACCCGATATAAAAGGGAAAATCAGGTAAAATGACGAAACATCAGCAAATCCTTGAAAATCTGCGCAGGGAAATCAGTGTCAACCAACACATTCTCGGCGTTGCCATCGGATCCGGACTCACCGCGAAATATGCGGTCGAAGGCGGGGCTGATTTTCTGCTTGTATTGAACTCGGGCAAGTTCCGCCAATTGGGACGCAGCTCCTTCGCTGGATTCCTTCCCTACGAAAACAGTAACGGATTGGTCATGGAATTCGGCAGCCGCGAGATCATGCCGCTCGTCAAAGGAATTCCGATCATTTTCGGTCTGCATGCGACCGACCCGCTCATCAACCTCGAAACTTACATCGACTATATCGAATCCATGGGGTTCGACGGAATCAACAACTATCCTTCGGTCGGTTTGATCGACGGACAGTTCCGTGAAGCGCTGGAAGAAAGCGGGATCAGTTATCAGACCGAAGTCGACGCCATCCGGATCGCGCACGAAAAGGATCTTTTTACCGTCGCGTTCGTATTCGACGAGCAACAAGCGATCCAAATGACACTGGTCGGGGCGGATATCATCGTCGCGCACCTCGGATTCACGATCGGTGGCACGCTCGGAGCCAAGAAAATCATCTCCCTGCAGAACGCGAAACAGTTCGTCGACAAGATCTTCGCCGCCTGCGACCGCATCCGGCCCGAAGTCATCAAAGTCATCTATGGCGGACCGGTCAAAGCGCCGATCGATGTCCAATATATGTATAACAACACCAAAGCGATGGGATATATCGGCGGTTCGGCGATCGAACGCATCCCGATCGAGAAGGCGATCTTCGACCAGACGCGGGCGTTCAAGATCTCTGGTTTATTGGATGGAGACCAACTGACGGTAAAAATGCTTGACGGGATCACGAAACACTATGATTATGTCGAATTCGTCATGCGCTATGTCGCGGAGAACTATATGAATCCCATCTCGCTGGAAGACCTGGCTCAGGTGGCGCATATTTCGATGAGCCATCTCAGCACGCTGTTCACCAAAGAAGTCGGCACCAGTTTCCGCTCCTATCTGGCGCAATTCAGAATCCAGAAAGCGATCGGGATCTTGGAAGAAAAAGATCTCCCGCTCTTCCAGGCCGCCGAACTGGTCGGGTATAAGGATTATGCCCAATTCAGTAAGATGTTCAAGAAAATCACCGGAAAAAGTCCGAAAGCGCATACATTTACTAAGTAATCACATAATAATCATTAATAAACACATATACAACGCAATCGTAAACCAGTACATTAAGGGTATAAAGACAGTACTGGTTTTTTGTCTACATGAGGGAGATACGAAGATCTGATCAATCCGGTTATCCCGACGAAAGGAACTCGAATGAAAACAGTCGCATTAGCAGGAACGTTTGACTCCAAAGGAATCGAATACGCGTATGTTAAGAAAATCATCGAAGATCTCGGGTTGAAGACATTTACAATCCACATGGGGGTATTCCCTCCGACCTTCACGCCGGATGTATCCAACGCGGAAGTCGCGGCGGCGGCCGGTGTCGACATCAAAGACTTAGCCGCGAAGAAAGACCGTGCATGGGCGACCGAAGTTTTATCCAAAGGGATGGAAAAACTGGTCCCCGAGCTCTATCGTCAAGGCAAATTCGACGGCATTCTTGCGTTTGGCGGTTCAGGCGGCACTTCGCTCGCCACACCGGCGATGCGTGCCTTACCAATCGGCGTACCCAAAGTCATGGTTTCGACCGTCGCCTCCGGGAATGTATCGCAATATGTCGGCACCAGCGACATCGTCATGATGCCTTCAGTCGTGGATGTATCGGGTTTGAACTCGATTTCCACGAAAATCTTCACCAATGCGGCTTTCGCGATCGCCGGCATGGTAAAATTCGAGAATAAAGCGGTCATCGAGAAGAAACCGTTGGTCGCGGCGACCATGTTCGGCGTCACGACACCGTGCGTTAATTTCGCTCGCGAATACCTGGAAGCCCGCGGATATGAAGTGCTGACCTTCCATGCCACCGGAACCGGCGGCCGTTCGATGGAAGATCTGGTCAAAGCCGGCTTCATCGAAGGGGTTTTGGATATCACCACGACAGAATGGGCCGATGAAATCGTTGGCGGCGTATTGAATGCCGGACCCGATCGCCTGGATGCCGCCGCAAAGATGGGCGTACCTCAAGTCGTCTCCGTCGGAGCCCTGGATATGGTCAATTTCGGACCGATCGACACGATCCCGGAGAAATTCAAGGGTCGCAACTTCTACAAACATAATCCGACCGTCACGCTGATGCGTACGACCGTCGAAGAAAACGTCAAATTAGGCAAGAAAATCGCCGAAAAACTCAACCAAGCCAAAGGTTACACCGTGTTGATGCTTCCGTTAGCCGGTGTTTCGATGATCGACGCCCCGGGACAGGCTTTCTACGGAAAAGAAGAAGACGAAAACTTGTTCAACGAACTCCGCAAAGGGATCAACCCGAAAGTCGTCCGTTTAGAAGAGTACAATCAGCATATCAATGACAAGGAATTCGCCGAAAAAGCGGCGCAAAACCTGATCGATATGATGAACAAGAAGAAATCGGAAACAAAATAACGCTCAATAAGCTAAAAGGAGAATTATGAACACACAATCAAGACTTGAAATCATGGCAGCCTACCGCAAACAGATCGCGGACGGCAAGATTCTGCTGGGTGTCGGCGCAGGGACCGGCATCACCGCCAAGAGCAGCGAAAAAGGCGGCGCCGATATGTTGATCATCTATAACTCAGGCCGCTACAGAATGGCCGGGAGAGGCTCTCTGGCAGGTCTGATGGCTTATGGGGACGCGAATAAGATCGTTGTGGAAATGGCGTCGGAAGTATTACCGGTCGTCGAACACACTCCGGTCCTCGCCGGCGTATGCGGCACGGATCCTTTCAGAGTCATGGAAGTTTTCCTCAAACAACTCAAAGAGATGGGCTTCAGCGGCGTGCAGAATTTCCCGACCGTCGGATTGATCGACGGCGTCTTCCGCCAGAACCTCGAAGAAACCGGCATGGGTTACGGACTTGAAGTCGAAATGATCCGCAAAGCCCATGAATTGGACTTATTGACGACGCCTTACGTATTTGATCCCGAACAGGCGAAAGCGATGGCGGCAGCCGGAGCGGACATCCTGGTCGCGCATATGGGATTGACGACCAAAGGCGAAATCGGCGCGAAAACAGCGTTGACCCTTAAAGACTGCGTCGTCAAGATCGAAGATATCATCAAAGCCGGCCGTTCGGTCAATCCGAACATCCTGGTCATCGCCCACGGGGGTCCGATTGCGGAACCTGTCGACGCCGACTACATCATCAAACACACCAAAGGGGTCGACGGCTTCTTCGGAGCTTCCAGCATCGAACGTTTCGCAGCTGAAATCGGCATCAAAACGCAGACCGAAGCATTCAAAAAAATAACCAAGTAAGGTTCAAAGGAGAACAGTATGTCATTCTTAATCGCCGTCGGCATCAGCGTCGGTATTTTAGCCGGCTTATGGACAGGTGTCAGTGTTACGTATGGATTGGTTACCTTCGTCGGATTTCTGTCCTGGGCAAGCTTCTACGCTGCCGGCGGCAAAGTCAAAGGCTTGAAAGACAGTTTGATTCTTAATTTCAGCGGTGTGGTATGGGGCTTCCTGATCGTCCAGATGTCGACCTTGTTCGGCCCGATCCTTGGATCGACGATCGGTCTCAGCGTAGCGGTCGTGATCGGTGCCGGCGCGATGTGCTGGCAGGCTCAGATTCCTCTGCTCGGCTTCATCCCGGGTGCGTTCATCGGGGCTTCCGCTTACTTCGCGACCGGTTTCAACTTCCAATCCACGGTCATCGCCCTCATTTGCGGTGCCGTATTGGGATATATCTCCGAACAAGGCGGATTATTCTTACAAAAAAGCTTCTCAAAGAAGTAATTAATCGTCATCGTAGTAAATATAATCATAATATTATTAAAATCCATTCATTCAACGAATGGATTTTTTATATTCTTATGGATAACCCTCATCAATCCATCGTTTTATCGCTTTTTTAGCCGTGATAGTAGCATTTCAAAGATCAATCTTGTATAATACTCATGCTACCGCAATGGAATCCTACGAACCAGGTCAGGGTCGGAAGACAGCAGCCTTAAGAGGCTCTTTCATGTGCGGTAGCCTTTTTTCTAAGCGAGGTGGACCCCATGGATTCGATTTTCATGCTTGAAGCGATCAACGAAGCGAAGAAGGCACTGCTGCTGAATGAAGTCCCGATCGGGGCAGTCATCGTGAAAGATGATCAAGTCATCGCACGGGCGCATAATCTGCGCCAAACCACGCAAAACGCCACCGCCCATGCGGAAATCCTGGCGATCCAGGAAGCATGTAAGGTCGTCGGTTCTTGGCGGCTGGACGAATGCACACTCTATGTCACACTGGAACCTTGTCCCATGTGCGCAGGAGCCGTCATCCAATCACGCATCAAAACAGTCGTATTCGGAGCCTTTGACCCCAAAGGCGGAAGTTTCGGTACCAGCATCGATTTATCCACCATCAAATCCTATAATCATCATCCCGAGATTTTCGGAGGCATCCTTGAAAATGACTGCGCGATGCTTTTAAAAGAATTCTTCGCGCTGAAACGCGATCCGAAGACGTCCACGGAATAGGACCAAGGCGAAGTTGTAGGAATAGGACCAAGGCGAAGTTTATCTATCCTTGAAGAGCAGATTTTGGTATAATAGGAAGGCAAGAAGGGGTGGTCTGAATGACATATAAAGCACTATATCGTACCTATCGCCCGAACTCCTTCGAGTCGGTCATCGGTCAGCAACATATCGTCAAAACCCTGCAGAATGCGATCGCGCAAGGCAAGATTTCGCACGCCTATCTGTTTTGCGGTCCGCGCGGAACCGGTAAAACCAGCGTGGCGAAACTCGTCGCCAAGTCGGTGAACTGCCTGAATCCGGCGGAAGCGCCATGTAATCATTGCGAATTCTGCGAAACGATCCAGACCGGAATCCATCCTGATGTGATCGAAATCGACGCCGCTTCCAACAACGGAGTGGATGAAATCCGTGAACTGATCGAAAAAGTGAAATATGCGCCGTTGCAGGCGAGATATAAAGTCTACATCATCGATGAAGTCCATATGCTTTCCCAAGGCGCTTTTAATGCGCTTCTCAAGACGTTGGAGGAACCGCCATCCCACGTCATCTTCATCCTGGCGACCACCGAACCGCATAAAGTATTGCCGACCATCATTTCCCGTTGTCAACGCTACGATTTCGTGCGCGTCAACATGAAGGAAATCCAGCATCGCATCGAAGAAGTCCTGAAAATCGAAAACATCACCTATGAGGAGGAAGCCGTCCGGTTGATCTCCCAATTGGCGGACGGCGGCGTACGCGACGCGCTTTCCATCCTCGAACAATGCATCGCTTATGCGCAGGATGATCTGAAAGCGATCCATGTCAATGAAATCTACGGAATCGCAACCACGCAGGACAAACTGAAACTGATCAACGCGATCTTCGACGAAAATGTCGCTTCCTTGATGGGCGAGATCGAGACGATCCTCCAAAAGAACATCGATATCAAACGACTGACCAGCGACTTGATGGAGATCTTGAAAGAAGCGGTCATTTTCCACTATACCAAAGACGATTCCCTCATCAGTAAACTCAACCGCGACGAAGCGGAAGGGTTTTTGCGCATCAGCCCGCGGATTTTGCTTGGGATGATCGACGATCTGATGGATACAGCCGAGAAATATCGCAGTTCCGCCAATCTCG
>JBAVGP010000070.1:0-5526 GCA_049684955.1 Erysipelotrichaceae bacterium | reverse complement strand
TTTAGCGGTGAAGATAGCTATGCATGCCATAGTGAAAATAGCTCGCTGCCGGATTCACGAAAACCCCTCCGTGGGGTTTTTTGTTTAGGCGAGAATATGCTATAATACGGAGCACAGGAGACACTATGAAGAAAGAAATCACGACGCACAGCGCCGCCGAAACCAAAGCGCTCGGCGAAAAAATCGGACGTCTGCTCGATGCGAATTCATGCATCCTTTTAGGCGGCGAACTCGGCAGCGGAAAAACGACCTTCACGCAGGGATTGGCGAAAGGACTGGGCATCACACGCACCGTCAGTTCACCGACTTTCACGATCATGAAGGTATACCAGGGACGTTTGCCGTTGTATCATATCGATGCGTACCGGCTGGAAGGATTGCATCAGGATCTCGGATTCGAGGAACTGATGGAAAACGACGGCGTCACGGTCATCGAGTGGCCGGATTACATGGCGGACCGATTACCCGAAGAATACCTTCGGCTGGATATCGTACGCGTCAGTTCAAGCGGACGTAAATTCGCCCTGCGTAATAGCGGAGTGAAATACGCCAAGCTTATGGAGGAATTAGGTCTATGAAAACAGTTTGTCTGGATACATCCCATCGCACATTGACGATCGCACTGATCGAGGATGATACTATCGTATACGGCTTCCAGAAAGATGCGTTCAAAGCCCAATCGGAAACGATCATGGTGGAACTCGACCTTGCTTTCAAAGCCGTCGGATGGACGCCGAAACAGATGGAAGCGATGGTCATCACCGACGGTCCGGGTTCCTATACCGGAATACGGATCGCCATGACGATCGCGAAGGTCATCTGTGCGCAGGCGGATCTTCCTTTGTATACCTTATCTTCGCTGCAGCTGCTGGCCGGTATAAACAAAAATACCATCGCTTTGATGGATGCCCGCGGGCATCGCGCCTACGTAGGGCGCTACGACGGCGGTTCACCGGTCGCGGAAGACTGCGTCATCCCATTGACTGAAATCGAAGCACTGCTCGATCAGGATACCTTGATCTGCGGGGACGGCGGGCTGATCGGAAAACCGACGCAAGCCATCGATCTGCCGCGTCATTTTCTCGATCTGAAAACCTTCTGGAAACGTGTCGAAAACGTCCACACATTGCAACCCCGCTATTTGAAAGAGAGCGAGATCTACCTCAAACCATGATCCGCCGCATGACCGTTGAAGACATTTCACGGGTGAGTGAGATCGAAGCGGATATTTTCACCAGTGCCTGGTCCGAAGCCGATTTCATCTATGAAATCACGGAGAATCCTTTCGGCTGTTATTTCGTATGGGAGGAAGCCGGGCAAATCGCCGGTTATCTCGGATTATGGATCCTTTATGAACAAGCGCAGATCACAACGCTTGGCGTCGCCAAGGAATTCCGGCGCCGCGGCATCGCTAAAGAGCTTCTTACACAAGGCATCGCACACGCATTCGAAAACGGTGTGACGACGATTTCGCTTGAAGTGCGCATTTCGAACGGCGCGGCGATCACGCTTTATTCGAAGGCAGGTTTTCGTATCGCAGGACGGCGCGAAGACTATTATCAGGACAATCATGAAGACGCGCATCTCATGATTTTGGAAAGGAATTGACATGGAACCACTCAGAATCCTTGCGATCGAGTCAAGCTGCGATGAAACCGCGGCAGCGATCGTTGAAGATGGAAAGATATTATTGTCGAATGTCGTATCGTCGCAGATCGATGTCCACACGCTGTTCGGCGGCGTCGTGCCCGAAGTAGCCAGCCGCATCCATGTCGAGAACATCTCGGTCGTATTGGAGGAAGCACTCACGAAGGCGCATCTGACGATGGATGACATCGATGCGATCGCGGTGACCCACGGTCCGGGTCTGGTCGGATCGCTGCATATCGGGATTCAAGCTGCCAAAGCGTTGGCTTGGTACTATGGGAAACCTTTGGTGCCCGTCCATCACATCGCCGGGCATATCTATGCCAACCAATTCGTGGATACCATCGAGTATCCTTTATTGGCGTTGGTGGTATCGGGCGGACATACCGAACTTGTCTATCTGAAATCCGAATTCGCGTTTGAAATCCTGGGTTCGACGCAGGATGATGCGATCGGCGAAGCGTTCGACAAAGTCGCGCGCGTCATGGGTTTGCCCTATCCGGGCGGTCCGGCGATCGATAAACTGGCGAAAACCGGCGTGAAGCATTACAAACTTCCGAAAGTGAAAACCGAAAAGGAATTAGATTTTTCGTTCAGCGGATTGAAATCCGCGGTTCTGCAGTTCAATGCCAAGCAGACGAAACTCAAGGAAGATGTCGTTCCCGCCGATTTGGCGTTCGCGTTTCAGGAAGCGGCTTTGGGCGAATTGCTGGAGAAAGCGAAGAAAGCCATCGAATCCTTCGATGTGAAACACTTCGTATTAGCCGGCGGCGTCGCGGCGAATTCGCGGCTGCGCATGCTTGTCGCAGGGCTGAAGGATCGTTATCCCGATCTGAAAATCACGATTCCGCCGATGTGGTGCTGCACTGATAATGCGGCCATGATCGCGATGGCGGGTACGCTGGCATATCGTGCCGGGCAACGTGCCGATCTCTCGCTTTCAGCCGATCCGGGTCTTGAATTATAGCAATATTTCATTAAATTTCATTGTTTAATTTAACTATTGTTTCACAATGATTTGAATATGTGCTATTATTAACAAGGCAGGTGATCACACTATGACAAGCAACAAACATGTACCTAAAGCTACGCTTCAAAGGTACCCCGTCTATCTGAAAGCACTGCGTAAACTCAGTAATCTGGGTGTGCAGCGCATTATGTCCCGCGAACTATCCGAATTCGTTGATATCGAACCGACGACCATCCGACGTGATTTTTCCTTTTTGGGCTCGCTCGGAAAACAAGGCTATGGTTATGAAGTGAATAAGCTGATCGGGATCTTCGATTCCGAACTCGGCGGTAATTTCGACGAAAAAATCATCATCGTCGGAGCCGGTAATCTTGGCCGCGCGCTGATGAACTATAACCGTTGGAACCACGTCGTCGGCGAAATCGCATGCGCTTTCGACATGATGCCCAACAAACAAGGAAACATGTATGAAATCCCGGTTTATCCGATGGAAATGCTGAAAGAAAAAATGCCTCCGGGATGCCGGATCGCGATTCTGACGGTATCCAAGGATGTCCAGGAAACCGTGAACCTCTTAGTTGAAAACGGCATCAAAGGCATCGTCGATTTCACCCACGAACATATCCAGGTTCCCAAAGGGATCCGCGTGAAACCCGTCGACGTCGTGTCGATGGTCCAAGAACTCGTCTTCGAAACCAATTCATTGAAATAAAGTCCTAATCGGACTTTTTACTAAAAGGAGCAACTATGGTTACATTTATGACTGTCCGCGAACTGTATGAACTTGTCAACGAAGGTTCGCAATTCGAACTCGACCAGATCGAGTACGTTAAACTGCAGGGATGGATCCGCACCAATCGCAACAGCAAAGCGATCGGATTCATCGAATTGAATGACGGGACGTATTTCCGCAACTGTCAGTTGGTCTATAACAGCGAGATCCCGAATTTCGAAGAAGCGATCAAATACCTCACCGGGACCGCGATCACGGTCAGCGGGCTGTTTAAACGCACTCCGGATATGAAGCAACCGTTCGAGATTGAAGTCCAGGAAATCATCTTGGAAGGCGATTGCGATGCGGAATACCCGTTGCAGAAGAAACGTCATTCCTTTGAATATCTGCGCGAGATCGGGCATCTGCGTCCGCGCACCAATACCTTCTCGGCTGTTTTCCGCGTACGTTCCGTGCTGGCGATGGCGATCCACGAGTTCTTCCAGAATCAAGGGTTCGTCTATTTCCATGCGCCGATCATCACCGGCAACGATGCGGAAGGAGCGGGCGAAGTTTTCACCGTGACGACCCGCGAAGACAACAAATACGACGAAGACTTCTTTGGCAAGAAGGCCAACCTCACGGTATCCGGTCAATTGCAGGCCGAAGCTTATGCGTTGGCATTCAGGGATGTCTATACCTTCGGGCCGACTTTCCGTGCCGAAAACTCCAACACCGCCCGCCATGCGAGCGAATTCTGGATGATCGAACCCGAGATCGCGTTCGCCGATCTGCAGGATGATATGGATCTGATCGAAGACATGGTCAAATCCTGCATCACCTATGTGCTGGAGAATGCTCCTGAAGAAATGAAATTCTTCAACCAGATGATCGATACCAGTCTCTTGGAACGCTTGGAAGCGGTACGCAATTCCGATTTCAAACGCATGCCCTATACCGAAGCGATCGAGCATCTGACCAAAGCGGATGTCAAGTTCGAATATCCCGTTCATTGGGGTACCGACCTGCAATCCGAACACGAACGATATCTCTGCGAAACGGTCGTCAACGGACCGGTTTTCCTGACCGATTATCCCAAAGAAATCAAAGCGTTCTACATGCGTCAGAACGATGATGGCAAGACGGTCGCGGCCTGCGATTTGTTGGTGCCTTCAGTCGGCGAATTGGTCGGCGGATCCCAGCGTGAAGAAAGGCTGGAAGTCCTGCGTGCCCGCATGGCTGAAATGAACGTCCATGAAAAAGGATTGGAATGGTATCTCGACTTGCGCCGCTACGGAGGATGCAAGCATGCCGGCTTCGGATTGGGTTTCGAACGTTTCCTGATGTACATCACCGGGATGCAGAACATCCGCGATGTGATCCCGTTCGCGCGTACCCCCAAGAATCTGCTTTTCTGAAATCATCGTAACTTTTTCGGCGGAACATCCGCCGTGCTTAACATCTTTGTATCGCAGCGAATATCATAAAAATCGTCGCCATCCGACTGCAAAGGAGGGGAAACCATGAGCATACCACGACGTAGTTATGTTCCGCGCAGACGGCTCAAAGTCCGTTGGCGCATCGTCGCGCCTGTGCTGATCCTAGTCGTGCTTTTACTATATACATCAATCACGTTTTTCTGGCCTAAACATGTCACGGAACCAAAAATCCCTTTTACGGTGTGTGACTTCACCGCATCGAAAACGCAAAGTTTATTGAATGAGAAGAGCTATAACGATACCATTCAACTGGGTGATTATCTCTTATATGGCGAAACACTCAATCTCTATCAAAGTAAATATCAGGTCGACGCCAAAGATTCCTTCGTCGGGAAAACCTTGACCTTGGTGAATCTCTGTACCAAGAAAGCCGGGCAGACCGACTATAATAAAGAATTAGTGTACTTGCTGGAAGGTAAAGCCGACGGACAGATTCCGATGGAAAACCTGACGCCGGGATTCTACGAAGTATTCGTCACCCAGGACCTCATCAGCAAACGTCTTATCAGCAACTCAAAAATATCTGCGGTTTTCAACACGCTTCGCCGGAGTGCCGGGAACGGGAAGACCATCGATTTGGTCGCCGATGCCCGCTTAGTCAACACGGCTGGCGACCAGCCCGCCCTGATGGATAAGAACTATGTCTTTCTGCGCGTCACCGAGGGGCCGGTCGACACCAAGATCGCCGACATCTATAT
>JBAVGP010000069.1:0-1830 GCA_049684955.1 Erysipelotrichaceae bacterium | reverse complement strand
GGGCGATCGTCATCAAGAACGGACGCCGACAGTTCTTCGTGGTCGCCGATTCGCTGGAAGTCACCCGCGATAATAGAGAAAGATACCATGTACGGCTGGGATCCGCGAACCTGCTGTTCACACCGGTCCCGGAGAGCGATATTTTCCTTGCGCGCGATTTCCTCGACAAACAGATCATCGATGTCGAAGGGAAGAAAGTCGAACGCGTCAACGATGTCCGCATCGCCGACATGCTGGGAAGCTGGTCGCTGATCGCGGTGGATATCGGATTCCGCGGTCTGATCCGACGTCTGGGGTTCGAACATCCCATGATCCGTCTGACTTCCATGATGAAGCGGGAATTCCATAATACGCTGGTCGCTTGGGACGATGTCCAGGCTTTGACGCATGGAACCGATTTATTGCGGCTGAACTGTTCGATCCATAAACTGAACACCCTGCATGCGGCCGATCTGGCCGATATCTTGGAAGATTTGGATAATCCGACCCGTATTTCATTGTTTCAGAGTTTGAATCCCGAAGTCGCCGCCGATGTCTTGGAAGAAGTCGAATCCGAAGTGCAGGTCAGCTTGTTGGAGACCTTGTCGGTGGAAAACGCTTCCGACGTGTTGGAACGCATGCCTTCCGACGAAGCCGCGGACATTCTGGACGATATGACCGAAGATACGGCAGAACGTTTATTGGGCGATATGGAAGAGAAGATCTCATCCGAAATCCGCGAATTGATGGAGTATCGCGATAAGACCATCGGGAGTCTGATGATGAGTGAATATCTCGCGTTCACAGCGGACAAGCAGGTCAGCGAAGTTCTGCTGGCTTTGAAATTACAAGACCCCTCGGAAGACGTATCCCACTATATCTATATCATCGACGAAAAAGAGCATCTGATCGGTGTCGTTTCGCTGCTGGATCTGATCATGGCGGATGCTTCCTTTGATATCGCGCATCTGTTACCCGAAGAACCGAATCTTGTTTTCGTCCATGACCTCGACCCGATTGAACGGGCGATGGAGCGGATGCTGAAATATAATCTGATGGTACTGCCGGTCGTCGACGAAGACGATGTTTTAGTCGGCATCACGTCGTTGAACGACTTGGTCTTCGAATATGGGATCGTAGGGAAGGTCAACTGATGGACGCACTGAAAAAACGCTGGTCGAAAATCAAATATATCTTAGCCATCGTCGGACCCGGGCTAATCACCGTCAACGCAGGCAACGACGCGGGTGGGATCTCGACGTATGCTTCGGTCGGAGCGCGATATGGATACTCGATGTTGTGGGGATTATTATTGCTGTCTTTCGCTTTGGCGGTCGTTCAGGAAATGAATGCCCGAATGGCGGTCGTCACCGGTAAAGGCCTTTCCGATCTGATACGCGAGCGATTCGGTGTGAAGTGGACGTTCTTCGCGATGGTCGTTCTGTTGATTGCGAACTTCGGCGTCACGATCGGTGATTTCGCCGGCGTCGCGGTCAGTTTGGAGTTGTTCGGTATTTCGAAGTATTTGTCCGTACCGATCGTCGCGGTGGCGATCGCTTTTTTGGTCGTCAAAGGATCCTACAGGAAAGTCGAAAAAGTATTCTTGCTTTTCACGGTGGCTTTCTTCGGCTATATCCTATCGGCTTTGATCATCCAGCCTGATTGGCCGACCGTGTTCGCGACGACGATCACGCCTTCCTTACAATTCAATGCTATGTATCTTTTAGCTTTTATCGGGATGATCGGTACGACGATTTCGCCCTATATGCTTTTCTATCTTCAGGCTGCGATCGTCGATAAGAAAATCGGGTTGAAGGACTATAAATACGAGAAACTTGATGTATATCTGGG
>JBAVGP010000068.1:0-4545 GCA_049684955.1 Erysipelotrichaceae bacterium | reverse complement strand
CCGTCGATTTCGCATTCGGCCGCTTTGGCGGTCATGAAGTGCACATATTGACGGGCTTCGCGTTTGGTCGAAGGCAGGCGGGATAGCTGATCGAGCCGTGTCTGCCATTGGGTCCGTGTATACACGGCGATGCAGCCGTCCAACCCTCTGGTCAGGACGATGACCGGTCCCAATTCATCGCGAAAACGTGCCGGAATGATGATCCGTCCTTTCGCGTCGAGATTGTGTCGGTATTCGCCCATGAACATTACTGATTTCCTCCCACTTTCTACCACTGATAACCACTTTCTACCACCATTATACCCTTTTGGTCGCAAAAGAAAAGAGATATTTGAAATTTTCAAACATCTCCTGATTTTTCTTATTTTTTCAGTATCCAGCGCAGGATTTCCGCGATCCGCAAGCGCCAGGAAGCTTCGTTATGCGTCCCGCCGGCGATGCTTTCATGCCGCATCGCGGCAGGGTTTTTCGCCCTTAATGCGGCGACGATGCAAGCGTCGGCACGCAGGACTTCCTGCGACTCGACGGGGTCGTCGCTTTCACGGTCGCCCAGATCCAGATAGATCCTGGGCAATGCCCCTTGGAAACCCTCGATCATCGCGATGAAAGGATCGAGAGAGACCCAGAAAGCGTTGGACAGGCCGAAGATACCCGCGACCTTGTCAGGATAGGCAAGCGCCGCATAGAGCACGATCACCCCGCCCAGACTCGAACCACCCAGATAGACTTTCTCTTCAACATGATAATCAGCACGGATCGATGGAATCAACTCGTCGAACACGAAACGCAGATGGGCATCCCCTTTACCGCCGACCGGATGATCATAACCGGTCATGCGCTGCGCATAGTCACTGAAGACGAAAGGTCCGTATTCATCCATCCGCACGCGATCCTCGCCGCAGGTCATGCCGACCAATACGCAGGCGGGGAAGTCATCCTGTGCCAGCACATCCAATAAGCCCCAGCAGGTCCCATAGGTCGCCAGCTTGTCGAAGAAAAGGTTCTGGCCGTCATGCATCAGGATCAAAGGCCGAATTTCTTCGTTATTGCCTGACGAAAAGACCGTGATTTCGACATCGCGGTCCAGTTTTTCGGAATACATCCGATAAGTCTTCAGCGCAAAGGGTTGCATAAAGTAAAAAAAGCGAAAAGCCGCTCTTTTTTACCTACCTTCGTAATGGCCGCATGCCGCACAAATATGGTGCGGTTGTTTAAATTCGCCGCAAGATGGGCATTTAACTAATGCCGGGGCAAACAATTTGTAATGTGTTCTGCGCTTCGCCTTACGGGTTTTCGATACGCGTCTTTGTTGAACTGCCATGGATCAACACCTCCTACTCGTCTTTTGGTTTGTAATCCCGCAGCATTGCCAGCCGGGGATCGGATTGCGATTTACGTTCGCGTTGGTATGCCTCTTCCGTGAGCACTTCCCAGCCTTCACCTTTGGGGTAATCTTTGAGACCGGGCTTAACGACTTTCAAGGGAACTTCGATCATGATCAGCGGATAGACGACCGGCATCAGTTCGACGGTGTCCCCTTTGACTATGATAGCATATTCGTCGTCTGTTTTCTCAAACGAGAAGACGACATCGTCTTCCGTATTGAAATCGATCAGCACGTCTTCATCTGTGATCGCGCAAGGAACCACCATCTCGCCCCGGATATCCAAATGGACCCTAAGTACGTTCAGGTTGCCATCCCACAGGCCCTCGGCATTCACATGCACGTTTTGAAGCTTGCGGAGACGGTTATTCCCTTCGAAAGTTTCCGGTAAAAACGAAATATCTTCGTCCAACACCAGAGCTTTGTCGGCGCTACGCAGGATTTCGGTTTTCGTCCACTTCACAGAATCACCTTTTTCCGTTAACGGGTTAATTATAGGTAAAAAGCCCCGCAAAGTCAATCAATAAATAAAAGACGGAAGGATTTGCTAAAATGTGGCGCTTTTTTTCGAAACGGATACCTGGTCGCGGCCTTTTTCCTTGGATTCACGTAAAGCCCGGTCGGCTGCTTTGAGGATAGTGTCCAGATCCGCTTCTTCACCGGGTGTCGCCGCAACGCCCCCGCTCAGCGTCGCCTTGATCGCAAGTTCCGCAAAGACAATTTCCGCTTCACGCAGCTTCGCGCAGCATCTTTCCGCCAATTTCGCCGCATCCCCGGCGGAAGTCGAAGGCAACAGCACGGCGAATTCCTCGCCGCCGATCCGGCCGACCAGATCGGATTTGCGGAAATGATTGACCAAGAGATTCCCGACGATGCGCAATACT
Source organism: Erysipelotrichaceae bacterium (assembly GCA_049684955.1). Classification (GTDB taxonomy): domain Bacteria; phylum Bacillota_I; class Bacilli_A; order Erysipelotrichales; family Erysipelotrichaceae; genus GWE2-51-13. Next base: position 2,277 of record JBAVGP010000068.1, on the reverse strand, counting down.
TCATCGCCGGCCGCCGGTCCGAATTTTTCATTGATCGCTTTGAAACGGTCGAGATCGAACAAAATCAGCGCCAGACCGCTGGCATCGATCGCGTTGCGTTCAAACGCAAGTTTCGCCAACGACAGGAATTGCCGGCGGTTCAGCAGGCCGGTCAAGGAATCCCGCGTCGCCAAACGATGCATCGCGTCGCTTTCGTCGCGTTTGCGGGTGACGTCGCTCAAGCGGATCAGACGTCCGACCGAACGCCCCCACGCATTGCCGACCGGCGTCGATTTGATTTCATAGAAGGTCGATCCTTTATCCCGTTTGACTTCGAAATCAGGCTTCATCGGATGATCGACGCGTTGGAACAGCGGTTTCCCGTTGACGAGGATGTCCTGCAGCGGACGTCCCGTCGCGGTGTGGTCGAGTTCGGGGAACAGCAGATCGGCGGCGATGTTGAAATCCAACAAGCGGCCGGCCTCATCGGTCAGAATCAGCGGATCCTCGTTCTGTTTGAAAAGCAGTGCTTTGGCTTTGGTCTCGACTGATCCGAAATCCGAACGAAGGATCGCAAACGATAAGGTTAATATCGCGACCATCACGAAAAGCGACATGAAATCGAGTCCGGTTTTTAGCGGATTCACAATTTCCGCGATGAGCCCCAACAAAGGGATCAGCGCGATGAATGCCATGCGGAGATATAGATTCCTCAGTTTCCCGATATAGCGCACTGCAGCTCCCATATAGCCCATGAACGCAAGGAAAGCACCGCCTACGAGATAAGCAAGAAAGAAGATATAAGCCTGTCCTTTCACGCTCGTCAATGCCCATTTCAAAATCCCTGCGGACTGTTTCACGGAAACATAAAAGAGACCGTACGTCGCATCGCTCAGCCGCAGCGAGATGAACGTGATGGACAGCGCCCCCATCAACAAGCCGAAGAGCACATTGTATTTTTGCGTGCGGCGCGACAGACCCAGCATCGCGAATCCCCAACAAGCCGGGAAAAACATCAGGCCTGCCAGTTTGACCGTGTCCCAGTTGATCATGGCTTGCAGCGAGGAAGCGTTCTGCTCCATCAGATAACCGAAAGCGATGATAAAAAGACAGCTGTTCAGCAGGAAAAGCGTGAACATCCGTCCGTTTTTTTGTTTATATATCAAGGAAGACGCATTGAAGAGACCTAGAAACAAGGCGCAAGTCAGCAATAAATCGAAGACGGTTTGCGCAATATCCATCGTTCTCCCCTTTGCGGACTCAGACGATGTCGTCCAGATTCTTCAGATGATAGTCGATCCATTTAAGGAAATCGTTCACGACTTCTTCCCGTCTGGCTTCGTTGAGTACTTCATGCCGGCATCCCTCGATCAGACGCTTCTCGACCCACCGGTAGCCCACTTCGGAAAGATGACGCACCGCTTCACTCAATCCGCCGGGTAAAAAGCAGGGGTCGTCCGCACCGCTTACGAAACGGATCGGCAGATTCGGACGTTGGACTTTCCAGCCCTCGCCGCTGTAGGCATCATTCGAAACCTCAAGCAAATCCACGAAACCCTGCGCCGTCAGCGGAAATCCGCACAGATCGTCGCGCAGATAATGATTGACGTTCTGCGTATCGTAGCTCAGCCAATCCACCGGCGTGACCGGATGGTCGATCGCCTTGTTGAAGCCGGAAAAAGTCATGTTCAATAAGAGTTTGCTGGGGCGCCGTTTCCCGCCGAAAAACGCGAGCGTCTCCGCCAGGATATGCGCATAATACGTGGCCGGATTCAACGCCGGCGAACCGGTCATGTAGATGCCGTCCACATGGCTTTCGTAACGTTTCAGATAACTGCGTGCGAACAAGGTCCCCATCGAGTGCGCATAGATGAAAATCGGCAGATTCAGACTATCGTTGGTCTGCCGGATGAAGTCGTGCAGATCGCGCAGATTGCGGTTCCACCCGTCTTGGTCGGCGAAATGTCCCTTCAGTTTCTGGTCGAACAGGCTTTCCCCGTGTCCCCGGTGATCGATCAGCATGACCGCCAGGTTCGCGCTTTCCAATTCCTGCGCGAAAGCGAAATAGCGCATGCTGTACTCCGACATTCCGTGGAAAATACAAACGAGCGCTTTGGGTTGTAATGGTAAAAGTAAGGTGCCGGACAACTTTTGTCCATCGGACACCGATGTAAATGAAATCTTTTTTTGCATCCCGATTTCCCCCTCGTTATATTATCATAAACTTACCTTTGAAAGCATGCAAGGGGGTATGTTATAGTATTGGCAATGAAAAACATGAAAATATCTGGAATCATC
>JBAVGP010000067.1:0-8068 GCA_049684955.1 Erysipelotrichaceae bacterium | reverse complement strand
CTTATTTCCTTACTTCCAGCTTCTCGATTGCATCTTTCAGATCGTCTTCGGAGATCATCCGTTTGCCCAGCCATCTGAGTCCCAAGGTCATACCTGCGAAATAGAGCAGGATGATCGCAAGTTGGATCGGTAAGGATTTGATCACACCGCTGAACAGGATGGCGGCGCTCAACAGAACCAGTCCCAGACTGATGACATTGAGGCGTGAAACCTTCTTTTCAAGATTACCGGTCGCGATGTAGACTTTGCCGGTCTGTTTGTCTTTCACTTTTTTGAAGCCGAGTCTGAATTCTTTTAGGAGGAATTCTTTATCCATGGTTGGTTCCTTTCAATGCGGTGAGCACTTCGTTACGTTCCGGGATCGAGAGACTGCCGCCCCTGCGGGTCACATGGAGGGATGAAGTCATCGAGGCGAATCTCAGGATATCAAGTAAAGGCATTTGGTGGATGAGGCCATAGACGAAGGCTCCGTGGAACACATCGCCGGCTCCGTTGGTGTCGACGGCGATGGCCGGATAGGAGGGAAGCAAATGGATGCTTCCTTCGCTTTCATACAGGCAACCGCGTTCACCTAACGTCACGACGGGATGCGGGTTCAATTCATGCAGTTTCGTGAACATCGCAGTCCAAGTTGACTGATCACCGATGTCAATTTTGATGCCGGTATAACCGGTCGCGAAGGATTCGGACGTCACCAGCCAGGTGACCCGCTTCGCAAGCCCCACGGTCGCTTCACGGTATCCTCCGGCGTCCAACACGGAGATCACGGTGGGATGTTGGTCGATATAGCGATGCGCGATCTCGGGCTCGTGCGCGTCTGTGAGGAAGATCGAATAGTCTTCTTTGATGGTCAGATCCGAGGCTTCGATGATCCCTGGGCAGTTGAAGATCGTCCGGTTCCCGTTGTTTTTATTGGTGAGGATGACGCTGATCGGCGTCTGGAAATTACTGCACGGAATGGAAAGATGTTTCACGTTCGCCGAAACCAGAAAATCGGAAATATTCTTCCCATACATATCGTCGCCCAGTCTGGAATACAAAGTGACATCTTCGCCCCAACGGCCCAACAGGATCGAGGCGGTCGTCGACGGTCCGCCCGGTGATTCAAGTTTATCGTAGACGCGCAACTTTTCGTTTTCCTTGATGTCCTGATCAAGCGGCAGGCTGATATCGAGCGTGGATTGCCCGATGGATAGGATATTCATCGCTACTCCTTCTTTCTTTTCTGAAACGTCGGTTCATTCGGTTCAATGATTCAAGATCGTATAGGGGTATCGCCGCCCTTGGTTGAACGGTTGGTTTTCCCTTGATATAACGATAACGAAATGCTGGCGACCTGTAAAGACATTCTGAGATTTCGGATAAGATTTATGAAATCGATCGGCTCAATGAAAAGAAAATCCGGCAAAGCCGGATGAGTGGATAGGAAAATACGGCGACGTCTCGTAACGTTAAAGCATCAAGGGTCAAGCGTATGCATGGCTAGATCAGCTTTAGGATCTCTTCGGGATGATTGACGATAAAGTCGGCTTCTTTGAATTCATCCGAATTCCCATATCCCCATGTGCAGATGATGCTAGGCATCCCGCAGTTCTTGGCTGTCAAAATATCCGATAGCGAGTCGCCGATGTAGACACTGTTTTGTGGAAGCACGTTGAAATGATCTAGAATATGGAACGTTCCGGCAGGATTCGGCTTGTTCGGGAATGTTGATTGGCTACCGACAATCTCTACGATCTGCTTCTCATCAAAGAATTTCCGGACAACATTTTGGGCGATGTTGTCGGGCTTGTTTGTGTTGACACCGATCTTCATCCCGCGCGCAAGCAGTTGATCGATAAGTTCATAAATGCCTTTGTATACCGACAAGCCGACACTCCAATTATTCGCATATTCAACAAGGAAATCTTTAAGGATTGTTGAAACGACGGTTTCATCTTTACTGTCGGGTCCTAACGCTTTCACGATGAGATTGCGCGCTCCGCCGCCGATCGCACCGACATAAAATAGTCGATCATGGGGAGGATATCCGAATTTCTCCAATGTCAGGTCCGCCGCATATTTAACCCCGTCAATCGTATCGATGATCGTCCCATCCAAATCGAAAATAACAGCTTCCATATCTTTCCTCCTTAATGCTTTCGCATCCTAAACAACGTATTTCGGATATCCATACTTAAGAAATTTCGGATAGGTGATTCCATTGGTGCCAAGTTCCCTGCCATCGGGAGCTGCTCCCGGTTGGGTTCCGTGATAATCCGTCCCCCCCGATATTAAGAGGCCCTTGGAGATGCATTTGGTCAGGATTTTGATATCGATTTCCAATTCGGACAGATTGCCTCGGTAATTCGTTTTACTGTAGCTGTAGTTCGCTTCCAATCCGTTCAGTCCGGCTTCGATCAACCGGTCGATATACTCGTCGATCGATTGGTCATGCGGCTGGATGAGATAGGGATGAGCCAGGATACTGACACCGCCTGTATCGTGGATCATCTGGATGATTTTGATAGGATCCGGTTTTTGACGCATCACATTCAATTCGGGATGCATCTGGGAAAAGTTCTTCGCCTCTTTCCAGGAAGGGAAATATCCCAGTTCCGCAAGCTTCGTGAAGATCATCTTCTTTTGGATCTGCGATGCATCGATCTTTTGGCCGTTTTGGGTCAGTACCTGCTCCCATGTGATCGGATAGCCGTTGTCGTTCAATAATTCAACGAACTTCCTGTATGATTCAATTTTACTCTTTATGACCTCTTCTTCAAGTTCCTTAAAGCGAATATCCGAAAAATCGCATCCGAAAGCGACGATATGCACATCCTCGTTTTCCGTGTCGCAGGAAATCTCCATTCCTCTCAATAGAATGATGTCTTTCGCCTTGGCATAGGCGAGAATCGGGATGATTTTTCCTTTGACTTCGACTGTCTCAGGCGGTGTGATATCGTGGTCGGTGATCGCGACCGCCTTGAGTCCCAAGCGTGAAGCGCGGTCGATCAATTCCTGCGGACTGTCTTTCCCGTCCGATCGGTTGGTATGGGCATGCAGGTCGCATGCGTAGTTCGGTTTTCCCATTTGTTATCTCCCGGAGAAGTAATTCATATGCTCGAGCACGACTTTCTTGACCCGCGCAATGATCTTCTTGTCATAGTCCATCGGATTATAGACCAGATCGCCATACACGATCTCTTTCATCGTATCGAGATACGCATGTTTGAGGGCGGTCGATACGTTGATTTTGGCGACCCCCATCGAAACAAGCTTGCGGAACACATCCTCGCCGAGTCCGGTTCCGCCGTGGATCACGATCGGTCCGATGTTGTTTTGGATGAGTTTTTCAATCAGTTCGTAGTTGAGGGTCGGCGTCCCTTCATACAGACCGTGGGCGGTGCCGATCGAAGGCGCGAGCGTATCCACATGCGTCTGCGTGAAGAAGCTTAGGACTTCATTATAGTCCGCGACGCGCGTATAGTCTTTCGATACGCCATCATCGACGCCTTGGATGACGCCGATCTCGCCTTCCACCAAGACCCCTTTTCCTTTGGCATAGTCGACGATTTCTTTCGTAAGTTTGACGTTCTCTTCAAAAGGCAGGGCGGATCCGTCGAACATGATCGATTTCCATCCGGCATCGATACATTGCTTTGCGAAATCCACATCCGTACAGTGGTCTAGATGCAGCATGACGCTTTGTTTCGCGTCCACGCAGACAGTCTGGTACATCTTCAGCGCTTTCTCGATCCCCAAGGTTTTGACGGTCGAGGTCGACATCTGCATGATGGTCGGCATTCCCATTTCATTGGAGGCTTTCACGACCGCTTCCGCCGTAAGCATGTTGAAGACATTGAAGGCGCCCAACGCATATCCTTTTTGCGTCGCTAAACGATACTCTTCGATGAGAGGGTGGTTCATTTTGTTCTCCTTTAAGTATGTTGTACCTGTATATACATAGTATTACATACTGATCAGAAAAAATCAACAAAAAAGGTAATCAATGATCACCTGTTTGTTCGCCGTTATATTCGAGCGTAATGACGATTTGGTCGCCTCTGAAGAAAACTTCGGAATATTCGAAGATGACGTCGTTGACGTATCTCCGCTCTTTCAGATAAAGCAGCGGCTGGGATACTTTCATATTCAGCTTGTGGGCCTGGTCTTCGTTAGCGAAGACGAGCTCAAGCGTTTCTTTCGTGTTGGTCGGTTTCAATGCGTAATCATCCCGCAGGATGTTGCAAAGCTGTTCCTCGCTGAGGCGTGAATCGGAAATCAGCGGATTCACCAGACGTTTCAGATAGGTACGATGGATGCTTAGTGGTTTCCCCTTCAAGTAGCGTACGCGTTCGATAAAGTAGACCGCGCTGTTGGGATCCATCATCAATTTGCGTGCGACACGGTCATCCGGCATGATCACTTTGTTTTCCAAGACTTCGGTCCGGATTTCAAGACCTTCTTCTTCAAGTTGTTCGCGTATGCCCATATTGGCTAGCGGGCGGGTCGGGATTTTCGGTTCGGAGACATAGGTCCCTTTACCGGGTACGCGATATAACAACCCTTCCTGTACAAGGCGTGTCAATACCGACCGGACGGTCATCCGGCTGATTTTGTATTCCTTGCTGAGTTCATTCTCGGAGCCGATGACATCGCCGGGATTCCAGACTCCGCTGTCAATTTTCTCGCGCAGAATGAGTTCGAGTTGCTCCCATAATGGTTTGGAATTATTTCTGTCCAGCATGTGCGTCCCCTTCTTTCATGATTTATACAGTACCATACATGTACAATGAAATCAACACCCTTGTATACAAACAATCTCAGTTGTATACAAAGGAAGAAGGGCGCAGTGAATTACTGCGCCCTTGATCGAAGTGATGTGAAGACTATCCTTTGTATTTCGGAACGATGCCGATTTCGCGGCACATTTCCAGTCCATCGATGATTTCAGGAGCCGAACGGGTTCCGATCAATTCCGCACCGGCCATGATGAAACACCAGGCGTTCTGCGGACGCGGGAACTTGACGCCGGAAACTTTCAACTTGACCGGGGTCCCTTCCAACGCCTTCTTAATGATAAGGAATTGTTGCATGGTCGGACCTTCGAACTGTCCGGTAGACGTCTTGCAATAATCGATTCCAGCCTCCGCGACCATCTTCGCACCCACTTCGATTTCTTCGTCGTTCAGATAGCAAACCTCAAGAATCGCTTTGGTGATGCAACTTCCTGCAGCTTTCTTAAAATCTTTTAGTTCCTGGCGGACAACATCGTAACTTTTATCTTTCATCGCGCCGACATTGATGACAAAGTCGATGACGGTGCACCCTGCCTTGACCGCATACTCGGTTTCAAAGACTTTGACAGCCGAGGGTTGAGATCCGAAGGGGAATCCGATACCAGTTCCGATCAAGATATCCGTACCTTTGAGCTCTTCTTTGATAATAGGTGTGTAGTAAGGGTTGGCAGAATACATGGCCGCGCAATTATACTTGATAGCTTCTTTGCATCCTTCGCGGATGTCTTTTTCGGTCGTCTGTTTCGGCAAAACAGCATGGTCGAAGAGTTTCCCGGCCGCATGTTTGTCCAGTTTTGATAAATCTATCATATGTATCCTCCTCTTTTTTCAATGAATCAGGTAAGAAGGGCGCAGCGTGAATCTGCGCCCTTTTGTATGACATAAAATCTTACTTAACGAGTTTCGGGACGATCCCGATCTCACGGCACATATCGAGACCTTCGATGATTTCAGGAACGGCGCGTGATCCGATCAATTCAGCTCCTGCCATGACGAAACACCAAGCGTTTTGGGGACGCGGAAATTTGACGCCGGCGACCTTAAGTTTGACCGGGGTCCCTTCCAATGTTTTCTTCATGATCAAGAATTGCTGCATGGTCGGTCCTTCGAATTGTCCGGTAGACGTCTTACAATAATCAATGCCGGCTTCCGCTACCATCTTGGAGCATATGGCGATTTCTTCATCCGTCAAATAACAAACTTCGAGAATGACTTTTGTGATCGCCTTCCCGGCTGCTTCTTTGAATTCCTTGAGATCTTGACGGACGACATCCCAACTCTTGTCTTTCACGGCGCCGATATTGATGGTTGTATCGACAGCCTGGCAACCGTGCTCGACGGCATAACGGGTCTCAAATGCTTTGACGGCTGAGGGTTGTGATCCAAAGGGGAATCCGATCCCGCAACCGACGAGTATGTCCGTACCTTTCAATTCTTCCACGACGATCGGGGTATAGTACGGGTTGGCGGTGTAAAATGCTGCACAGTTATACTTAATCGCTTCTCTACAGCCTTCACGGATTTCTTTTTCCGTGGTCTGTTTGGGCAAAACGGAGTGGTCGAACAACTTACCGACGTCATGCTTGTCCATCTTTGACAAATCAATCATATGTAATCCTCCTTTTTATTTGAGTCCGCCGAGTGCTGCGAAAGTTCCGCTTTCGTTAAGTGCTTGGTAGGCTTTCGTATAAGCTTCATAGGTCTTATTGTAGGTCTTGACGTTGGCGGGATTCGGTTCGACTTGTTCTACGATCTGAACCAATTCTTTAACCCCGTGCTGCGCATCTCTGAATACACCGGCTCCGACGCCGCCCAGAATGGCTGCGCCGACGATCGTCGCATCCGGAACCTTCAATACGTTGATGGTGATCCCGAACATATCGGCGATGATATGACGCCATGCTTTGGACTTCGTGGCTCCGCCGGTGACGGCGAGGGATTTCAGATGGACGCCGTTGACTTTCATCTTTTCATACATGTCTTTACTTTCGAGGGTGATGCCTTCCATGACGGCGCGAACCATGTCGCTCTTGGAGGTGGAGAAATCAAGACCCAGGAAACAGCCTTTCGCGGCCGAATTCCAATACGGATAGCCTGATCCCGTCAAGAACGGTAAGAAGACCAAGCCGTTGGCTCCTGCCGGGGATTTCTGGATATGGTAGTCCATCAGATCGTAGGGATCTTTCCCGACGGATGCGGCGAAGGAAGATTCGATTCCGCACAGGGTGTCACGTAACCAGCGGTAGCTGCTGGCGGCGCCGAGTTGGATGCCTTCCAGTTCGAATACGCCTAAGGCGCCCGAGGACGGAACCATCAAGAAGCCTGATTTGTCTTCCAACATGAGTTTTTCAGATCCGACAACCAATAAGCCGGCGGTTCCGAGAGTCAAGGAAGCGGTGCCGTCGGTGACGACGCCGGCGCCCATCGCTGCGCATTGTTGGTCGCCCGTTCCGGTGCAAAGCGGAGTGCCTGCCGGAATGCCGGTCAATTTTTCGACTTCTTTGGAGACTTTACCGATTTCTTTGCCGGGGTCGACAAGTTTCGGGAGTTTCTTCGGGTCGATTCCATAAGCTTTGATGATCTTATCCGACCATTCCATCTTACTGACATCGATCATCCCGCTGCAGCACGCGTTGGTGCGTTCGCACAGATAACCTTCGACACCGAAACGATGCATGACGAATTCGGGCATTTGAACGATGTATTTCGCTTTTTCATACGTTTTGGGATCGTTCTTCATGACCCAGACGATTTTCGAGAACGAGAACGTCGGGGTGATCGGCATACCGGAGATCTTGTAGAGTTGATCACCCGGAATGATTGAACAGATGTATTCGATGACGCTGGCGGCACGATTGTCTTGCCATCCATACAGATTTCCGCCGATGACATGATCTTTGTCATCAATGAAGCCGAAGGTCGCACGCTGGGTCGAGAAGCCGACCGAAATGATTTCATGCGGATCGATTTTCGAATCTTCAACCGCAGCCTTGCATGCTTTGAATGTTTCTTGAATCAACATCTCGGCATCTTGTTCGACCCAGTTCGGATTCGGATACAAACACGGATACTCTCCATAACCTTTACCGATAACATTGCCTTTGAGATCAAGTACCATGGCTTTTGATCCCGTTGTCCCTACGTCCACTCCACTCAAGTATTTTTTCATTATGTTGTTCCTCCTAATCTGACTCAACCCGAAGGGAGCCAGTATTAGCGAGCCTTTCCCTTTTGAAAGTGACTCCGGCGAAATAAATCTTGACGTGTAATTGTGATTCCGTTATAAAAAC
>JBAVGP010000066.1:0-2795 GCA_049684955.1 Erysipelotrichaceae bacterium | reverse complement strand
GTGCCGCGGTCCGCAGTTTTCTGTTCACCAACCGGAGTTTCTATACGGATGTGAAACTCGTACTGACCCATGGTGATAAAGTGAATACATATGAAGAAGCGAAGAAACTGCTTGAAAAAGAATTGATGTTTCAATTCTCGGAGTTCGAATCTTTCGCGAATTAGGAGGTATCATGTACGATGTCATTGTTTTCGGTAAGGGACCCGCTGGGATCCAAGCCGCACTCTATATCAAACGGGCGAATCTGAACGTCCTGATCATCGCCAAAGACGGCGGTGCGTTGACTAAAAGCGACAAGATCGCCAATTTTTACGGTGTCGGGACGATTTCTGGACCTGAGCTATTGGAACAAGGCGTCAATCAGGCGATAGAACTCGGCATCGAGATCATCGACTCCGAAGTGACGGGTATTGCCCAGGAATCGGCGGATGTTTTCACAGTGGACACCGCACATTCTCAGTACAAAAGCAAAGCCGTGATCATCGCGACCGGTTCGCCGCGGACCAGCGCCAAGATTCCCGGCGTCAGCGAACTCGAAGGCAAGGGTGTTTCCTATTGCGCCGTCTGCGATGCGTTTTTCTATCGCAAGAAACATGTCGGCGTGATCGGCCATGGCGTCTATGCCCTGCATGAAGTGCAGGAATTGTTGCCACTTGTGGGCGAATTGACCCTTTTCACCAATGGGTTGAAACCTGAAGTGGATTTTCCGGCTCCGATCAAGATGATCACCCAAAAAATCAACAAGATTCTCGGCACCGAAGCGCTTGAAGGCGCTATGCTCGAAGATGGTTCGGTTATTTCGTTGGATGGACTCTTCATCGCGCTCGGCAGTGCCTCTTCCTCGGATCTCGCGCAGAAAGTCGGCGCTCTGACAGAAGGGACGAAAATCGTCACCGATGAAAAGCAGCACACCAATGTTCCCGGTCTCTATGCGGCAGGGGACTGCACGAAAGGTACGATGCAGATCGCCAAAGCGGTCAGCGACGGCATGACCGCCGCACTTGAAGCCATCATTTATGTGAGGGCGAAGAAATGATCCTCTTCGCCAGCGATTATGACGGAACGCTCAACCGCAAAGGGGTCAGCACGGAAGATATCGAAGCGATTATCGAGTTCCGCAAAAAAGGGCATCTGTTTGGGATGGCGACCGGTCGTTCGATCGGAAGTATCCAAGGGGAAATCGACAAGTTCGCTTTCCCGGTCGATTTCATCATCGGAAACAACGGAGGCGTAATCCAGAACAGCCAAGGTGAGACAGTCCTTCTGCACAATCTCCCCAAAGACCTGGTTGAAAAAGTCGTCGAGCATCTGATGACTTACGATCTGTTTGTGTATGGCGGCAACGACGGTTTTGAGCTGGGTGTCCACCAAGTCAGACCGAATCCGGATTTCAAACCTACGATGCGTTCCATCGACTTCAGCGAGCTTATCGAGAAGGACAATGTCGCGGTCATGTTCGCCTTTTTCGCCGACGAAAAAGATGCGAAGAAATGCGTCTTGGAACTCAACGAAAAATTCGATGGTATGTTGAGCTGCTTCTCCAATAAGGAATATGTCGATATCGGCACCTATGGGATCAGTAAGAAATCAGGGATCGATTATCTTTTGGATCATTTGAATCTCGAAGCGGATGTCCATGTGATTGGGGATGAATACAACGATCTCCCCATGATTTCTGGATTTGACGGGTATACGGTGGAATCCGGCACTGACGAAGCCAAGCGCTGTGCGAGCCGCGTTTTCCCCAGTGTCGCAGATGCGATCCGGCATGCGCTGGACTGTGAAAAATAGCCGATTGTTGTAGGTTTGTAAATGATGTATTACACATTTGAGGTATAATTTTCCAGTACTTGTTTAGGTGACAAGTAAGCCAGAGGCCGCATTGGACGATGATTGGAACGGAATAAATGAACCTTCAATTGATGCTTCGCATCTGCGAAGGAATAGAACGTCGTTTTAGAATAGAATCTGCGCTGATCTTCCCGATGGCTGCGTTCCACTTTTCCGTTATGACGCGGAGTCGCGGGTCTGATGGGATGAAAACGGATGTGTAGATGCGCCAATGTCTCTTCAAATAAGGTACGCCGGTCGCTGGATAGACGATTGGTGAACTCGTTTCCGTTATCTGTTTGAACACATTCAATCGGAAACTTGAAGAATTCCGTACAGTGGACTAGAAACTGGGTTGCGGTATAGGAACTGTGTTCATCGAAGATTTCTAGATATCGGTAGCGGGAATACTCGTCGATGGCAGTGAATTGATAGAGCTTTCTCCCGGATAAGGTACCGACACAACACTCCTTCGGGACGAATTTGACATCGATCTGCACTTTTTGACCAGGATATAAAGCAGCTTCATAAGGCTTATTGATGCGTTTCGGCCGTTTCTTGGTATGCGGGAACATTCCAAGCTTCCGCATGACTCTGAAGAGCGAGGCAATACTTCGCTGGTAAGAGTGCCGTTTGCGTAAAGCCAACCAGAAATCCACCAGACCCATGTCCGGGCTCCTACGACGCATATCCCGGATCCACTTCAGTTCCTCATCGGTATGTTGCTTGGGATGAAAGTGCGGTTTATGCGAGTGATCGGCTAACGAATGGATATCGCCATCATAGCGCCTGACCCAGAAATAGACCAACTGGCGTGTCGTCTTATACCGGATAGCGGTCAATGTCGCTCCGCAGCGTTCATAGGATTTGATTAATGAAAGACGAAACTTCATTTCTTGAGTTATACTAGACATGCAAGAGCCCTCCTTGTTAAGTGTGGTAACTCAACTATAGCAGGTCTCTTG
>JBAVGP010000065.1:0-5691 GCA_049684955.1 Erysipelotrichaceae bacterium | reverse complement strand
AAGAAATCAATATCAAAGGGACGCTCAATATGTTGGAGGCGGCACGACAAAAAAGAGTTCGCAAATTCGTGTACGCATCAAGTTCTTCGGTTTACGGCGACGAGCCGAATCTTCCAAAAGTCGAAGGAAGGGAAGGAAACCTGCTTTCACCTTACGCCATCACGAAGAAGGTATGCGAGGAGTATGGGAAAATATATAAAACATTATATGGTTTGGATACTTACGGATTGAGATATTTCAATGTTTTCGGGAAAAATCAGAATCCAAACGGAGCCTACGCCGCGGTCATTCCGAAGTTCATCACCCAGATCATCGAAGGCGAAACTCCGACCATCAATGGCGACGGCTATCAAAGCCGTGATTTTACATTCATCGAGAACGTGGTCGACGCGAATCTGAAAGCATGCCTTGCTGAAAGCAAGTATGCCGGAGACGTCTATAACATCGCAGGGGGTGAAAGGATTTATCTGATCGATATTTTCAAAGAAATACGTTCGATTTTGCATTCTGATCTCTTACCCCGATATGCCCCCGATCGCTTAGGAGACATAAAGCACAGTAATGCCGATGTCACCAAAGCAAAAGAGCGGATCGGCTACGAGCCGAACATCAGTTTCAGCGAGGGATTGAAACTTACGATCGAATGGTACCAAGGACGAACCCGCAAATGAGTAAAGGGACGATTCTCTATATCGGCGGATTTGAACTGCCGGATAAAAACGCCGCCGCGCACAGAGTGCTTTCAATCGGGAAGATATTCAGAGACCTGGATTATTCGGTCGTGTATCTCGGTATCGATAAAGATCTCGAATGCGAAGCACCTATCGGGACTACGAATAAAATCATTCAAGGTTTTCAATGTTATGCCCAGCCATATCCAAAAACCAACAAACAATGGATCAGTTATCTGACAAAAATCTACTCGTTTCTTGAAATCTCGCAAAGTTACCCGGATTTGAGAGCCGTTGTCTGCTACAACTTCCCGGCTGTCCCATTCAAGCGGATACGGAATTACTGCCATAAAAACAACTTGAAGATATTCGGCGACTGCACGGAATGGTATTCAACCCAAGGCAGCGGACTGGGATTTAAAGTGCTGAAAGGATTGGATGGCTTTTTCCGTATGCGGGTCATACAGAAACAACTCGACGGTTTGATCCTTGTCAGCGACTATCTGGCGGACTATTATAAGAACCAAAAAAACATCGTCTTGCCACCGCTTGTGGATCTAAGCGAGGATAAATGGAAGCAAGAAAAACCTGGTTTTCGAGTGGAAAAGATAAAACTTGTCTATGCCGGGGATGCCGGACGGAATAAGGATCAATTGGATATATTGATCGAAGTGTTGTTCGCATTGAAAGACAAGATTGATTTTCGCTGTACGATCATCGGTGTTTCTTATCAAGAGTATGTTGCTGAACACAAAAACCAGATCCACATGATCTCGCAATTAGGTGACAAAGTGGAATTTTCGGGAAGATTGACACATCTTCAGTGTCTTGCCGTCATCAAATCCGCGGATTTCAGTATCTTCCTGCGTGAATCCAACCGGGTAGCCAATGCCGGATTTCCAACGAAGTTCACGGAAAGTGTCAGCTGCGGTACGCCGGTCATCACCAATGCTACCAGCGATCTTAGTAAATTCATGGTTGAAGGGAAAAATGGATGGTTTGTCAATAACAGCGGAATAAACTCCTTGGAAAATCAACTGTTGGAGGTATTATCCTTAAAACCTGATGAAATTCAGGCGATGAAAGACTATTGTTATCGTTTCGGAATATTCGATTACCGCAATTTTATCGACCAGGTCAGCGGATTTCTGAAGTGAGAATCCGTCTTTGCCAGTCTGCGATATTGGGAAATGAAACATGCGGTGATGATTATCGTGCATAAAAATGTGGCGCAGACGACACGACTGATTCGCAGGTATCCGATCGCTCGGATTTCCGGGACTTCATGAAATATTCCCGCCTTTATGATATTGCAAACCGTTTGTGGGTAATCCTTATATTTTTTATGAAAGAGGATTTTGTTAAGTTGAACAATCTTGAATCTTGTTCGCAAGGAAGTTCGATTTAGCTGGCGATTCAGGATTCTTGATCTGATTGATCGGAAATATGGCTGAAATGGTTTACGGACTGATAAAATGAAGATTGTTCGAGTTCAATAACAAAGACGAGGAAGAGACAATGTACTTGATGGAAAAGATAACGAAAAACCGAAGAAAGATCTATATGGGAAATCTGTTCAGTTTTTTCGCTATCCTCTTGATGTATATCGTTCCGCAAACTCGGATCATTCCTTTATACAATTATATCCAGATCAGCCTTTTCGCGATTTGGATGATCACCGCATTTTGCCTGTTCCCCGCTTATTTCAAAACAAACAATAAGCATATTTTATTTTTTGGTATCTATACTTTCTATATTCTGTCCGTTTCACTTTTCACACATAACGAAGCCATGTTCAGACGCTTCTTCGGATTGATTTTCTTTTTGCTTGTATATATAGCGTTTCACTTCTATCAAACTAACCATCCGCACATCCTGCAGAAATTCACCTTGCTCGGCCTTGTTCTGATGCCGATCTTCAATATCATTTCCATCTTGTTCGTGTTGAACTTGCCGTATGTCGTTCGAAACGTTTTCAATGAAACCAGCAGTTACTACCAGTATCTGAAATTCGGGGTTGTCGGATATGACTATGTCTTTTCATTGGTCATCATTATCCCGATCATTGTCTATGCTTTACGAAACGAAGAAAACTTCAACGCGAAAGTCAGGCAGATCTTATGGCTCAATCTGATTACTGGAGGATTGCTGATCCTGCTATCCGGATATACGCTTGCGATTGTAATCCTTTCAATCGGATGCGGACTAATCTATATCCTTCGTACATTCAATAAAAAACATATACGGCGATATCTGCTGATATGCACAGGTTTGGCATTATCATTTCCGCTGGTTGTCTTCATTTTGAACATCGTCTTGGCGAAAACAGCCTATGCGAGTAAAATCGAAATACTGGTCAATTTCCTGCGGTACGGTGTCATCTCCGGCGGGATTTTGGACGCCCGGTTGCTCGCGTACGGAAAAAGCTTGGCGACTATCCTGAAATTCCCGCTTACAGGTCTGATCTACCACGCGAAAATAATCCTCGCATCCACATCCGGCGAGCTGATCCTAGTCGGACAGCATTCAGCGGTTCTCGATTCGGCGGCTGTGTTCGGATTGCCATTGCTCGCATTATTGTTGTATATGATTTTTCATCCGATTAAAACGATGTATGACAAAGCGAAAAGCTATCCTCTGCTATCCGTATTGATTTTCGCCTGCGGAGTCATGTTGTTTTTGATCCTTCTTTTGAACAACGACATACCATTTCTGAGCTTCGCCGTTTACTTCGGATTAGGCAATGCGATGCAGCTAAAATACGTACACCATGAGAATAGAATTCATTCCAACGAAGTGCTATACATCGGATTCTTCGATAACATTGTCGGGAATAGCAGCGAAGAAAGAAACACGTTTCTTTCTTCCGTCAATAGAATGAACTACATCACCCAAGTTCTCATCGATGATGGGTATCATGTCACTATCCTTTCACCGGCATGGACGATGCTTAGGAAGGGATGTTTTACGGGAAAGGAATATGATTTGGAAGAGCACGTCCGACTCGCATTGATGCCGACCTTCGGCAGTAAACACCGGATACTGCAAGCCTTCTCGAAAGCGTATACCTTATCGTGGATGGGCGTTTATCTACTATTACATACGAATGGGAAATCGCGTGTGCTGGTCTATCACGCCCCATTGATATCGATTCCGATCCTTTTCGTGAAATCCGTCCGGAAATTCAAAATCACGCTTGATCTGGAAGAAATCTACCATCTGTCACAACCTTCCGGAAAATTCCAAACGAAGTTGGAAAGGAAAATGATTTCCAGCGCGGAAGCATATATTTTACCGAATAATCTGATCTATGAAAAAATCCATGGCCTCATTGAAAAACCAAGAATCGTCGTGTATGGAGATTATCGAGTCGCTCAGGAATACGCGAAAGATGTCGATTGGAACATCAAACTGCTATTAACGGGCAATATCGAAAAAATCAGTTGCGGAGCGTTCAATGCGCTGAAAATCATGGATTATCTGGATGATAGGTATATCTTGCATATCGTAGGCTACGGAAACGAATCCGATGTAATCGAATTATGTGAGGCGATCGAAGTTATTAATTCGAGCAAGGGCAGCGAAGTGATCAAGTATCACGGTGTCCTCCAAGGGATTGAATTCTCGGTGATCATGGACAGGTGCGATATCGCGCTCAACATCCAGACTCAATCCTATCATTATATGGATACAGCTTTTCCGTCGAAAGTGATCAGTTATCTGGCACATGGATTACATGTCGTATCGACGCGGCTCAACACTCTCGAGAATTCAGAAGTATCGCGATACATCACCTTTGCGGATGAGATGGATCCGGCATCGATCGCAAGGAAAATTGAATCGATCGACTTGTATTCTGAATTCTCCCCCAAAGCCTGTCTGAAAGATCTGGATGGACGGACGCATGTTGATCTCGGTGCATTGATGAAGTGTGTATATTGAGAGATCCTTTGAACACAATATGCCTACAGATGCGAATGTTTACGAAAGCGGTTATAATCATATAGACTAGAATGGTTTAAAACAAGAATGGAGGTTGAAAATGGAAACTCTACGGAAAAATATACTTTGGATCTTCGCGACATTTTCGTCGCTGATGTTCTTGCTTGGCTTGGTGTACAATACATTCGTGCCGTTTGCAATATCGGCGATCCTTGGGCTGCTCGCGATTGCATTTATCTTTTTTAGCAAAAGGAAACTCTCAAAAATCGTGAAAGTCGTTCTTTCGGTCGTTCTTCTGATCGGATCCTCGTTTCTGTTCTACTCACAATATGCGGCCGAACGTTTGATCAAATACAACCCGACGGAAACCAGTATTATCACATTTGTCGTATTGAAGGATAACAAGCTGGCCGGTATCAACGATACGGCAGGGAGAACCTTCGGGGTATCGGCGATGATGGATACGACAACGAACCTGTATCTGAAAGACCAAGTGACGTCGAAGGTAAAAAACTTCACGTGGAAAGGATTTCCGGATGACCAGACGATTCTTGATAAACTGATTTCCGGGGAAATAGATATCATGGTACTGGATAATTCCATTCGGGATTATCTGAACGAAGAGAATCCGAAATTCGAAAGTGAAACCAAAATTATTTGGACGATCGAGAAATCATCGGTCAAGGAAATCATCGTCAAGGAAGTGGATATATCCGAAAAACCCTTCATTATCCTGATCAGCGGAATCGATATCCGCGGACCCATCACTTCCCGCTCAAGAAGCGACGTCAACATTCTGATGGTAATCAATCCAACCACCCACAAAATCCTCACCATCAGCATACCGCGCGATACCTATACTCCGTTGGGATGTAAAACAGGTGCATTGGATAAACTGACACATTCAGGCATCTATGGCATCAATTGTACGGTGAAGACGATCGAAAATCTGGCAGGAATCGACATCAACTATTATATCCGCATCAACTTCACGTCGTTCCTC
Source organism: Erysipelotrichaceae bacterium (assembly GCA_049684955.1). Taxonomy (GTDB): domain Bacteria; phylum Bacillota_I; class Bacilli_A; order Erysipelotrichales; family Erysipelotrichaceae; genus GWE2-51-13. Next base: position 75 of record JBAVGP010000065.1, on the reverse strand, counting down.
AACATCATCAACGTGATCGGCGACATCAATGTCTATTCGAAATACGCATTTACGACCGACGGGGGATATTCTTAT